>NZ_JBEXGT010000032.1:0-115193 GCF_040607475.1 Sphaerisporangium sp. NPDC005288
CAGCGTGTTGAACACCGCGTCCGGCTTCGCCTGGACGACCAGGCGGCGATCGCCGCCTGCCACGCCCGCGCCGGCCGGGCCGGTGACACCGACTGGGGGCGCATCGCCGCGCTGTACGAGACGCTGGTGCGGCAGGTGCCCTCCCCGGTGGTGGAGCTGAACCGCGCGGTCGCCCTGGCCATGGCCTTCGGACCCGAGGCGGGGCTCGCGCTGGTGGAGGAGCTGGCCGCCGATCCGGCGTTGAAGGGCTACCACCTGCTGCCCAGCGTGCGCGGCGACCTGCTGTTCCGGCTGGGCAGGACCGCCGAGGCGCGCGAGGAGTTCCAGCGCGCCGCCGCGCTCACCCGCAACGACCGCGAGCGCACCCTGCTGCTGTCCCGCGCCGCCGCCTGCGCCCCGGCGGACGCCGGGTGACGGTGGGTGACGCCGTATGGTCGGCCGCCGGCCGGCCGCACGGCTCTGGTCACCGGCGGCTGCGGGTCATGGCCGAGGTGATCGGCCGCGCCAGGCGGCGTGCCGTCCGCCGCGAAGGTGATCCGGTTGCCGGGGCCGCCGGCGATGTGCGAGCCTCGGCGGGTCGCATCGGCGCGGGGGCGGTGGCGCGGGCCGCGCACCACCCCTGGTGAGGTACGGGGGCAGGGCATGGGCGAGGACGTGGAACTTTCCGATCCGCCGAGCGGGGCGCCGGCCGATCCGCCGGCCGGGGCGCTGGTCGGGGCGCTGGCGCGTTACCGGCCCTCGACCGCGCTGGAGGCCGCCGACCTGGAGCGGACGCGCACGCTGGCCGCGACCGGTGATCCGTGGGGCCGTTCGACCGCCCTGCACGTGACGGTGTCGGCGCTGATCCTGCACCCGCCCACCGGCAGGGTGCTGCTGCGATGGCACGCGCGCCAGGGGGCGTGGCTGCAGGTCGGCGGGCACGCCGATCCCGGCGAGAGCGACCCGCTCGCCGTGGCGCTGCGCGAGGGCGCGGAGGAGACCGGCCTGGCCGACCTGCGGCCCTGGCCGCCCGGCTCCGCCGCCGAGATCGCCCACCTGGTGATCGTGCCGGTGACGCCGAGCCCCCGCGAACCGGCCCACGAGCACGCCGACCTGCGGTTCCTGCTGGCGACCGGCACCCCTGACGCCGCCCGGCCGGAGAACCCCGAGGCGCCGCTGCGCTGGCTGAGCGTCCAGGAGGCGATGGAGCTGACCGGCGAGCCCAACGTCCGCGAGACCCTGGCCCGCGCCGCCCGCCTTCTCGGCGGCCACCGGCCCTGAACGGCGCCCCGCTTCGGCACCGCGGTTCGGCACCGCGGCCACCAAGCGCCGGCCGTGGCCCCGGCCAGGCGAGTGCGGCCTGGTGCGGTGACCGCGTACGTTCACCGGGCGCGGCTCTCCGCCCCCGGCCATGTGCCGCAGGTGATCGGCGCCGGGTCGGCGGGTCGTGGTACGGCGATGCCGGCGCCTGCTAGGGCGCCCGAGCCGGTGAACGTTCATGGACGGCGCACTAGGCGGGAGGGACGTTTGGCGCCGATGCCCGAGGCCGTCGCGGGTCACGGCTCGATGAGGGTGCCTGTCCGGCGGTCGTGGTGGTCCGACAGTCTGGACAGCAGCTCGACCAGCCGCTGTCGCTCCTCGGGTGACAGCGGCGCCAGCAGTTGGTCCTGGCATTCGGCCAGCCGCTTCTCCAGCCGCCGCAGTTGCCGCCTGCCCGAGGCGGTCAGCGAGATGATGTTGCGCCGCCGATCGGAGGGGTCCGGGGCGCGCTCGACCAGTTCCCGCTCGGTGAGTTCGTTGATCGCCGCGACCATGTCGCTGAGGTGGATGCCGCTACGGCGGCCCAGAGCGGCCTGGCTGGCCGGGCCGAACTCCTCCAGTGTGGCCAGCAGGCGGTAGTGGTAGCCGCGGGCGCCGACGGAGGAGAACGCCTCGCCGACCAGACGGCGCGCGTGGTCGGCGGTCCGGCCGAGCAGCCGGCTGGGCAGGCCCTCCCAGCGGGGGGGCGTCTCCTCGGAGGGGTTCTCCATGGGGCCGAGTCTAACGAATCGTTCGGCGCACTAATGACCGTGCTATCGTTCGACAGGCAAACGTTAGTGCCTCAAACATTCGGGTGCCGAATGAACACCTCCAGAGGAGAGACCATGATCAAGCCGTTCAGCATCGCCATCCCCCAGGCCGATCTCGACGATCTGGCCGACCGGCTCTCCCGCACCCGCTGGCCCAACGAGGTCGCCGGCGCCGGGTGGGACTACGGCTTCCCCCTGGCGCGGCTCAAGGAACTGGCCGAATACTGGCGCACCGGCTACGACTGGCGCCGGCACGAGGCCGAGCTCAACGAGCTTCCGCACTTCACCACCGAGATCGAAGGGCAGAACATCCACTTCGTCCACGTCCGGTGCTCCAAGCCCGACGCGCTGGCGCTGGTCCTCACCCACGGCTGGCCCGGGTCGTTCCTGGAGTTCCTCGACGTGATCGAGCCGCTGTCGCGCGACTTCCACCTGGTGATCCCGTCGATCCCGGGGTACGGCTTCTCCGGGCCGACCCGCGAGCGCGGCTGGGACATCGTCCGGGTCGCGCGGGCCTGGGCCGAGCTGATGCGCCGGCTCGGGTACGAACGCTATGGCGCGCAGGGCGGCGACTTCGGCTCGGGCATCTCCATGGCGCTCGGTGCGGTGGCACCCGAGCGGGTCGTCGGGGTGCACGTCAACTTCCTGCCGACCCGGCCGGTGCCGGACGCCGACATCGAGCTGTCGCAGACCGACGAAGCCCGGTTGGACAAGGTCCGGCGGATGATGGCGAACCGTCCGCCCTACCAGGCC
This sequence comes from Sphaerisporangium sp. NPDC005288, assembly GCF_040607475.1. NCBI lineage: Bacteria > Bacillati > Actinomycetota > Actinomycetes > Streptosporangiales > Streptosporangiaceae > Sphaerisporangium > Sphaerisporangium sp. NPDC005288. The sequence continues at coordinate 2,802 of NZ_JBEXGT010000032.1, forward strand.
CTGCAGGCCCTCACTCCGCAGACCATCGGCTACGCGCTGACCGACTCGCCGGTCGGCCAGCTGGTCTGGATCGCCGAGCGCTTCGCCCAGTGGACCGGCCCGGACTCTCCCGTCAGCGACGAGCGGATGCTCACCGGCATCTCGCTGTACTGGCTGACCGCCACCGCGGCCTCCTCGGCGCGGCTGCACCACGACACTCCGCGGGGAACGCCGCCGTGCCCGGTGCCGGTCGGCGTGGCGGTGTTCGCGCACGACATCACCCAGCCCGTGCGACCGCTGGCCGAGCGGCTGTACGACATCAGGCACTGGTCGGAGTTCCGGCGTGGCGGTCACTTCGCCGCGATGGAGGTGCCGGAACTGCTCGCCGAGGACGTCCGGCACTTCTTTCTCACCCGCGTCGAGTACGACCCTCCGGCCACCACCCGCTAGAAGACCCCGCCTGCCCCGCTCCGCGGGCCGGGAGGGTGAGCGGGGTTGGCGGGGTTGGCGGGGGCCGCGGCCGCGGCGGGTTCAGGAGGTGATGCGGGGGAGGGTGGCCGCGGGGTAGCGGGCTCCGGCGGCGGCGCCCTTGGGGGCGGCCTTCTCCAGCAACGCCAGCTCTTCGCGCGTCAGCGCGATGTCGAGCGCGGCGACGTTCTGCTCCAGGTAGGCGCGCCGCTTGGTGCCGGGGATGGGCACGATGTCCTCGCCCTGCACCAGCACCCAGGCCAGGGCCAGCTGGGCCGGGGTGACGCCCTTGTCGCGGGCGATCTGCTCCAATCCCGCGGCCAGCGCGCGGTTGGCGGTGAAGTTCTCGCCCTGGAAGCGCGGGTTGGATGCGCGGAAGTCCTCCGGGCCCAGTTGGTCGGTGCTGGTGATCGCGCCGGTGAGGAAGCCTCGGCCGAGCGGGCTGTAGGCGACCAGGCCGATGCCGAGCTCGCGGAACAGCGGGAGCAGTTCGTCCTCGATGTCCCGGGTGAACAGGGAGTACTCGTACTGTCCGGCCGTGATCGGGTGGACGGCGTGGGCGCGGCGCACCACGTCGGGGGCGGCCTCGGAGATGCCGAGGTGGCCCACCTTGCCGGCGGCGACCAGTTCGGCCATGGCGCCCCAGGTGTCCTCGATCGGCACCGAGGGGTCGACGCGGTGCTGGTAGTACAGGTCGATGTGGTCGACGCCGAGCCGCTGGAGCGAGGCGTCGCAGGCCTTGCGCAGGTAGTCGGGGTGGCCGTTGACGCCGACGCGCGTGCCGTCGGGCCGGCGCTCGATTCCGAACTTGGTGGCGAGGACGACCTGGTCCCTGCGCCCGGCGATCGCGGCGCCGACCAGGCGCTCGTTGGTGAACGGGCCGTAGATGTCGGCGGTGTCAAGGAAGGTGACGCCGAGGTCCAGCGCCCGGTGGAGGGTCGCGGTGGACTCGCCGTCGTCGCCCTGCCCGTAGAACTCGCTCATTCCCATGCAGCCGAGTCCGAGAGCGGAGACGGTCAGGCTCCGGCCGAGGGTGCGCTGTTTCATGGCTGGTCCTCCTCGATGCTCTGGCGGTGGCGCCGGCGTCGGGGGTTTCCGGCGCCTCCCATAGTCGTTCCTGGACCACGCTCCAGGTCAAATCCCGTCCCTGTGACTTACTTTGTAAAGCCGGATGGTCGGGTCAATGAACCGAGAAGCCGCCATCGACGCAGATCGTCTGACCGGTGATGTACTCGGCGGCGTCGCTCGCCAGCAGCACCGCGATGCCGGCGAAGTCGGACGGCTCGCCGTTGCGGCCCACCATGGAACGCGCGGCCAGGGCCTCCACCCGGCCGGGGATCGCCTGGGCGGGCTCGGTGAGAGGGGTGAGCACGAACCCGGGCACGACGGTGTTGCTGCGCACCCCGTGGGGTGACCACGCCTCGGCCTGCGAGCGGGTGAGCCCGGTGACGGCGGCCTTGCTGACCCCGTAGGCGCCGCTGTCGCCGAAGGCGCTGATCGACTGCTGGGAGCCGACGTTGATGATGCGCCCCCAGCCGCGCGCGGCCATGCGGGGGCCGAAGTGCTGGCCCAGGGTGTAGGGGGCGGTGATGTTGAGGCGCATCGTCGCCTCGTAGTCCTCGGGGGTGAGCTCGTGCATGGGCCGGCGGATGTTGTTGGCGGCGACGTTGACCAGAATGTCGATCTCGCCGAAGAAGCCGGCGGCCTGGTCGCACACCCGGCGCACCTGGCCCGGGTCGCCGAGGTCGGCGGAAAGGACGGCGACCGGGACGCCGTGGCCGCGCAGGCGTTCGGCGGCGGCCTCCAGCTCGGGCCTGCGGCGGGCGACGATGACGACGGCGGCGCCCGCGCGGCCGATCGCCTCGGCCATGGCCAGCCCGATGCCGGAGCTGCCGCCGGTGACCAGGGCCGTGCGGCCGGCCAGGGAGAACAGGGCTTGGAGGTGCCCGCCGGGCGCCGGGCGGGTGGTGTCGTCCCCAGTGTGCATGGGGCCCGAAGCTACCAGCGGCGGGCGGGCCGGCTCAGCAGGGGCCGTACAACTCGGCGGCGGCCGCCCGGAGCTTGGTCATCACCTCGTCCAGGCTGCGCAGGGTGGCGGTGTCCAGCCGGTCGAGCAGGCGCCGGTAGCCGGCCAGGCCGGCGTCGACGAGCTCCTCGGTCATGCGCCGTCCGGCGTCGGTGAGCTCGACGCGGCGGATGCGGCGGTCGGCGGGGTCCTCGCGGCGGGTGACCAGGCCCTGGGCGACGAGCCGGTCGACGATGCCGGTGACGGTGCCAAGACCGGTGCCGAGGGCGGCGGCGAGTTCCTGCCCGGAGGCCGAGCCGCTGCCGGACAGGATCAGGGCGACCTTGAGCTGCTGCATGGTGAGGTTGAGGGCCAGCAGCGGCAGCGAGCGGTCGTGGGAGAAGGCGCGTCCCAGGGCGTGCTGCGCCTCGCCGATCCGAGCGATCAGCTCTTCTCTGTCGTCCACTTTCACCTTCCGCGCGGGCCCGGTCAGGTTACCAGGAGTTCATGGCAGCGCTAAATATTCGTTCTACGCGAAGTGTTAGCATTGCCGGAAACTTTTGGCTTCTTCTCCCGCAACCGGAAGGTCCACGCCCATGACCGCTCTGGCCAGGCTCAGCCTCGCCAACCGCAGCCTCGTCATCCTGGTGGCGGTCGTGATCAGCGCGTTCGGTGCCTTCGCGATCCCCTCGCTGAAGCAACAGCTGCTGCCCTCGCTGTCGTTCCCCGGGGCGTTCGTGGTGGCGCCGTACGCCGGCGCGGCTCCCGACATCGTCGAGGAGCAGGTCACCAAGCCGATCGAGAGCGGTTTCCAGGGCATCGCCGGCGTCACCGAGGTGACCTCCACCTCCCGTGAGGGGATGGCGCAGATCCAGGTGTCGTTCGAGTACGGCACCGACATCGAGGCGGCGGTGGCCAAGCTGCAGCAGGCGGTCGGCCGGCTGAGCGGGCGCCTGCCGGCCGGGGTGGAGCCGACGGTCGTGGCGGGCAACACCGACGACATCCCGGTGATGGTGCTCGCGGTGGGCGACGGCGGCGACCAGCGCGCCATGGCCGACAAGCTGGACCGCATCGCGGTGCCCGAGCTGCGGGGCCTCACCGGCGTGCGGGAGGTGTCGGTGACGGGGGCGCGCGAGCGGACGGTCGTCATCACTCCCAACCTGCTCAGCATGGCGTTGCACGGGGTGTCTCCGCTGTCGATCCCCGAGGTGCTGCGGGCCAACGGCACGCCCATCCCGGCCGGCAGCCTCACCGAGGACGGCAAGACGCTCACCGTGCAGATCGGGCGGCGCATCTCCTCGGTGGAGGATCTGCGCGAGCTGTACCTGACCCCGCAGGCGCCGGCGGCGCAGGCCCAGATCCCGGCCGCCGGGCAGGGCGGGCCCGGCGGCGCCGGTGCCGCGGGCGGCGCCGGGGGACAGGCGGGCCCCGCCGGAGGACAGCGCGCCGGGGCGAGCGGACCGGCGGGCACGGCGGGCGCCGCGGCGGCGCCCAAGCCCAAGCCGGTCAAGCTCGGCGAGGTGGCCACCGTCGAGGAGAAGCCGGCCGACGCCACCACCATCACCCGCACCAACGGCACGCCGAGCCTCGGCATGTCGCTGACCATGACCCCCGACGGCAACGCCGTGCGCATCTCCCACGACGTGCGCGCCAAGCTCCCTGGGCTCACCCGGGCGCTGGGCGACGCCGCCGCGATCACCGTGGTGTTCGACCAGGCCCCCTACGTGGAGCGCTCGATCGAGGACCTGTCCACCGAGGGGCTGCTCGGCCTGGTCTTCGCGGTGCTGGTCATCCTGCTGTTCCTGCTGTCGCTGCGTTCGACGCTGGTCACCGCGGTGTCCATCCCCATGTCGGTGGTCATCGCGCTGATCGCGCTGTGGGCGGGGGACTACTCGCTGAACCTGCTCACCCTCGGCGCGCTGACCATCGCGATCGGCCGGGTGGTGGACGACTCGATCGTGGTGCTGGAGAACATCAAGCGGCACCTGGGCTACGGCGAGCCCAAACGCGAGGCGGTGCTGGCCGCGGTGCGCGAGGTGAGCGGCGCGGTGACGGCCTCCACCCTGACCACGGTGGCGGTGTTCCTGCCGATCGCCTTCGTCGGCGGCATGATCGGCCAGCTTTTCGCCCCGTTCGCGATCACGGTGACGGTGGCGCTGCTGGCCTCACTGCTGGTGTCGCTGACCGTCATCCCCGTCCTGGCGTACTGGTTCCTCAAGACGCCGCGCCTGTCGCCGCAGGAGGCGCTGCGGGTGCGGGCGGAGGCCGAGGCCAAGGAGCTGCGCAGCCCGCTGCAGCGCATGTACCTGCCGGTGCTGCGCTTCGCCACCCGCCACCGCCTGGTCACGCTCGTCGCCGGCCTGCTGGTGTTCGCCGGGACGCTGGGGCTGGCACCCGGGCTGAAGACCAACTTCATCGACTCCTCGGGCAACGACACCGTCAACCTGACCCAGAAGATGCCGGCCGGCACCGACCTGGCCACCACCGACGCGGCGGCCAAGAAGGTCGAACGGGTGCTGTCCTCCATCGGCGAGGTCGCCTCCTACCAGGTCAACGTGGGGTCGGGCGGCACCTTCGCCGGCGGGGTGGGCGGCTCGGCCGACCGGGCGTCCTACTCGGTGACCGTCGCCGAGGGCGGCGACGCCGCCGCGCTGGAGAAGACGCTGCGCGACCGGCTGGCGGGGCTGAGCGGCGTGGGGGAGGTGACCGTCGGCGGGCAGGGCGGCGGGTTCGCCTCCGACCGCGCCGAGGTGATCCTGCAGGGCCCCGACCTGGCGGCGCTGCGGTCGGGCGCCGACGCGGTGGCCTCGGCGATGCGCGGCATCGACGGGCTGCGCGATGTGTCCTCCAACCTGGAGGACAGCGCGCCTCGGGTGGAGGTCAAGGTCGACCGGCGCAAGGCGGCGGCCGCGGGCCTCACCGAGGCGGGCATCGGGCAGAGCGTCGCGCAGGCGTTCCGCGGCGCCACCATCGGCCGGCTCACCTTGGACGGCCGCACCAGCGACGTCATCCTGCGCGCCGGCACCGGGGCGCCCGACGATCTGGCCGCGGTGCGGGGGCTCCGCCTCCCCACGGCCGCGGGGATGGTGAAGCTGTCCAGCGTGGCGCAGGTGCGTCAGGTCGCCGGGCCGACGCAGATCACGCGCAAGGACGGCGACCGCACCGCTTCGGTGTCGGCCGCGGCCGAGGCCAGCGACCTGGGCGCCGTCACCGCCAAGATCACCGAGCGGATGCGGTCGCTGACCCTGCCCGCCGGGGTCGCCTACAGCATCGGCGGGGTGAGCGCGGACCAGAACGAGGCGTTCTCCCAGCTCGGCCTGGCGATGCTGGCCGCCATCGCCATCGTCTTCATGATCATGGTGGCGACCTTCCGCAGCTTCGCCCAGCCGCTGATCCTGCTGGTGTCCATCCCGTTCGCGGCGACCGGCGCCATCGGCCTGCTGCGCCTCACCGGCACCCCGCTCGGCGTGCCGGCGCTGATCGGCATGCTCATGCTGATCGGCATCGTGGTGACCAACGCGATCGTGCTGATCGACCTGATCAACCAGTACCGCGAGCAGGGGCTGGGCGTGGTGGAGGCGGTCGTGGAGGGCGGCCGGCGGCGACTGCGGCCGATCCTGATGACCGCGATCGCCACGATCTGCGCGCTGACCCCGATGGCGGTGGGCCTGACCGGGTCGGGAGGGTTCATCTCCCAGCCCCTGGCCATCGTCGTGATCGGCGGCCTGGTGTCCTCCACCCTGCTCACCCTGGTCCTGGTGCCGACGCTGTACACGATCGTCGAGCGCACCAAGGAGCGTTTCTCGCGTCGCGGCGGCCGAGGCGCCCACGGCGCGCCCGAGGTCAAGGTCTACGACGCCGAGGCGCTGGCCGGCCGCTGACGGACGGTCCCGGCCCGGGCGGCCGGCTACTGTGGGCGGTCGTGGTGGACGCGTCGAACGAGGTGGACCTCACACTCCTACCGGGGACGCCGCGGCGTGGGGTGATGGGCCTACCGCAGGAGTGAGTCCGTCCACTCGGTCACCTGCCGGGCGATCGCGGGGAGCAGGGTGATGTGGTCGGCGCCGGGCACCAGCAGGAAGGTGACGTCGGTCCCGGCGGCGGACAGCTGCCGCACGGTCAGCTCGGTGAGGGCGAGCGGCACCCCGGTGTCGGCGGTGCCGTGCGCGATGTACACCGGCTTCGGGTAGCGGGCCGCGATGACCTCGTCGTCGGCGAGGGCGCGGGTCATAACCTCCGCCAGCGCCGCGGGCTCCTTGACCACCTCGCCGTTGGTGCGCCCGGTGGCGGCCCCGAGCATCTCCTGCACGCACGCCCGCCCGGCCAGGCGCACCAGCTCCAGCCCGGCGGGGGTGAACCAGTCGGAGGGCCGGAAACCGGGTTCGGTGAGCGCGAGGGTGTGCCCGGTGTAGGGCACGGTGAAGGGGAGTTGCGCGGCCGGGTCGCGGAAGGCCGGGCTCGCCAGTTGGACGCCCCACTGGGTGATCGGGGCCAGGGCGATGGTGCCGGCGTGCCGCAGCGTGGGCGCGTACCGGTGGGCCAGCGCCGCGGCGAACAGCGCGGCGTGCCCGCCCAGCGAGTACCCGGCCGCGACCCACGACCGGGAGACCGGGGCGATGTTCCGGGCGGCCCGCACGATGTCGATCATGTTGTACGCCTCGGACGCGCCGTCGACTCCGGGGCTTTCCGCCGGGGTGCCCAGGCCCTCGCCGTCGGTGACCGCGACCGCGTACCCGGCGGCGATCAGCGCCTCCTGCACCGCCCGTTCCCACGGGCTCGGCCCGGTGCGGGACGGCGCGCACGCGTCGCCCAGGCCGTCGAACCCGTGCCCGAAGGACACCACCGGCCAGCCGCCGGACGGCGGGCGGCCCGACGGCAGGGACAGGGTGCCGCCGACGACCGCGGGCCCGCCGTTCCAGGAGGTGGACAGGTACCGCAGCGACCACGACGGCCCGGCGCCGGCGAGCCGCGATGGCTCGGGCAGCGGCTCCAGCCGCACCGGGGTGCCCCGCCACTCCCCGCCGCCCTCCCGCGCCGCGGCCGCGTGCGCGGGTGTGGCGCCGGCGAGCAGCACGAGGGCCGAGGCGAGCGCGGTCAGTGTGCGGAGGATCGGCACGGCGCCTCCAGAGGTCGTACGGACCGGCTGGAGGTAGTCTCCCAAGCGGCGCGGGGGCGTCAAGGCGCCCGCCGCGTCCGGGCGTCGCGGCGGGCGAACCCACCGGCCGCTGTCCGGCGGGACGGGCCGAGTGGTGAAACTTCCATGGCCAGGGCTCCCTCTGCTCGCCCGGCGCCACCTACGGCGTCGGCCCCGGGTCCCGGTGTGGCGCGGGCGGCTGGAGCATCGGCGCCGCATGCGGGGATCGGCCGGGGATGCCATGGCAGGTCGCGTTGTTGTCGCAGGATTTCGGGGTTCGGCGTGCCGACGCTGTACCCGATCGTCGCCTGCCTCAAGGGGCGTTTCGGGCGTCGCGACGGCCGGGTGGCGCCCCGGGAGGTGAGGGGTCCGCGGCGAGCGGGGCCTCGCCCGCCGATGGCCGTCCCCGGGCCCTCTACACTGGGGCGACGTGACCAAGCCGCGTATTCCCAATGTCCTGGCCGCCCGCTACGCCTCGCCCGACCTGGCCCGCCTATGGTCGCCCGAGCACAAGGTGGTGGCCGAGCGCCGCCTGTGGCTGGCCGTGCTGCGCGCCCAGGCCGAGCTCGGCGTCCCGGTGCCGGCGGGGGTGGCCGAGGACTACGAGGCGGTGGCCGGGAAGGTCGACCTGGACTCCATCGCCGAACGCGAGCGGCTGACCCGCCACGACGTCAAGGCCCGCATCGAGGAGTTCAACGCCCTGGCCGGGCACGAGCACGTGCACAAGGGCATGACCTCCCGCGACCTGACCGAGAACGTCGAGCAGCTGCAGATCCGCGACAGCCTGCTACTGGTGCGCGACCGCTGCGTGGCGCTGCTGGCCCGCCTGGCGGAGCTGGCCGCCCAGCACTCCGGCCTGGTGATGGCCGGACGCTCCCACAATGTGGCCGCGCAGGCCACCACGCTGGGCAAGCGGTTCGCCACGACGGCCGACGAGCTGCTGGTGGGCCTGGCCCGGCTGGAGGAGCTCATCGCCCGCTACCCGCTGCGCGGCATCAAGGGCCCGGTCGGCACCGCGCAGGACATGCTGGACCTGCTGGGCGGGGACGCGGCCAAGCTGGCGGCCCTCGAGGAGCGGGTGGCCAGCCATCTGGGGTTCACCGCCGGGTTCACCAGCGTCGGCCAGGTCTATCCGCGCTCGCTGGACTACGAGGTGCTGACGGCGCTGGTGCAGCTGGCGGCGGCGCCCTCCAGCCTGGCCAAGACGATCCGGCTGATGGCCGGGCACGAGCTGGTCACCGAGGGGTTCAAGAAGGGCCAGGTGGGGTCCAGCGCCATGCCGCACAAGATGAACACCCGCTCGTGCGAGCGGGTCAACGGGCTGACCGTCGTGCTGCGCGGGTACGCCTCGATGGCGGGAGAGCTGGCCGGCGACCAGTGGAACGAGGGCGACGTCTCGTGCTCGGTGGTGCGCCGGGTGGCGCTGCCCGACGCGTTCTTCGCCTTCGACGGGCTGGTGGAGACCATGCTGACCGTGCTGGCGGAGTTCGGCGCGTTCCCGGCGGTGATCGGCGCCGAGCTGGAGCGCTATCTGCCGTTCCTGGCGACGACCAAGATGCTGATGGCCGCGGTGCGGGCGGGGGTGGGCCGCGAGAGCGCCCACGAGGTCATCAAGGAGCACGCGGTGGCCGCGGCGCTGGCGATGCGCGAGACCGGCTCGGCCAACCCGCTGCTCGACCGGCTCGCCGCCGACGAGCGGTTTCCGCTGGACCGCGCCGCGCTGGAGGCCCTGCTGGCCGATCCGGCGCCGTTCACCGGCGCCGCGGCGGCCCAGGTCGCGCAGGTGGTGGAGCGGGCCGGAGAGGTCACCGCCCGCCACCCGGAGGCCGCCGCCTACCGCCCCGGCGCCATCCTGTAACAGGCGAACACGGCTCCGCCCGCCCCTAGCCATACCAGATGACTTACTTTGTAAAGCCATCTGGCGTGGACAAAAACCACCCCATCACCATCACACCCTTCTCAGCGGTCGGAAGGCCTCGCCGCGTGTCGCGTGTCGCTCGCCGTGGGCTCCGCGCGGCGGCCGGTAAGGGGGGATAACCGGTACCGGCGGTGGCGGAGCGTCTGCTAGGAACGCAGGCGTGATCACTGGAGAACGCGTGCGGATGCGCGCCCTGGAACCGTCGGACGCCGAGACGCTGTGGCGCTGGCACAACGACCCCGAGGTCATGCGATGGATGAGCGACGGCTACCCGCCCTCGCTGGCTCACCTGACCAAGGAGCTGAGCGAGCGCGCGGCCGACACCTTCGGGGACCTCACGCTGATCATCGAGACCCTGGAGGGGCGGACGATCGGCATCGTGGCGCTGCGGGAGGCCGAGCCGGAGGTCGGTGACGCCAGGCTGGACATCTATCTGGGGGAGAAGGACACCTGGGGTAAGGGGTATGCGACCGAGGCGATGCGGCTGATCTGCCGGTACGGGTTCGGGCAGATGCGGCTGCACCGGATCACGCTGACGGCGGTCGCAGAGAACACCGCCGCGCGCCGGGTCTACGAGAAGGTGGGGTTCGTGGAGGAGGGGCGGATGCGCGAGGCGTTCCGGCGGGACGGGGTGTGGCACGACAAGGTCGTGATGGGTCTGCTGGAGGGCGAGTTGCGCTGAGGGGCGTGCCGGGGGCGGCGGGTGCTGCGATGATCGTGGCCGACCGCGTGCCGCCGGCGCCCGCCGCCGGTGGCGTTCCGACTTCACGACGAGGGTGCTGCCATGACCGAGGAGCAGAGGTTAGGGCCGATCGACACCACGACGCCGCATTCGGCGAGGGTGTGGAACTACTGGCTGGGCGGCAAGGACAACTACCCCATCGACCGGCAGGTGGGTGACCAGGTTCGCCAGGTGTATCCGGGCATCGTGGAGGTGGCCCGGCATTCGCGGGCGTTTCTGGGCCGGGCGGTGCGTCATCTGGCGGGTGAGGCGGGCATCGCGCAGTTCCTGGACATCGGGACGGGGTTGCCGACGGTGGACAACACCCACGAGGTGGCCCAGCGGGTGAACCCGGCCAGCCGCGTCGTCTACGTCGACAACGACCCACTGGTGCTGGTGCACGCGCGGGCTCTGCTCGCCGGCACGCTGGAGGGCGTGTGCGATTACGTGAACGCCGATGTCCGCGATCCGGATCGTATCTTGGCCGAGGCGGCTCGCACGCTGGACTTCACCCGGCCGATCGGGTTGATGATGCTGGGCATCTTGGGCAACGTGTGGGACGACGCGGAGGCGAGCGCCGTCCGCGATCGGCTGGTGGCGGCGCTGCCGCCGGGCAGTTATCTGGTTTTGGAGGACGGCACCGACGCGGTGGACCCGGAGGCGGCGGCCCAGGCGGAGAAGACCCGCGCCGAGGCGGGGGATCCGTACAAGTTGCGCACGCCGCGGCAGATCGCGGCGTTCTTCGAGGGGTTGCGGCTGCTGGAGCCGGGGGTGGTGTCGGTGTCGCGGTGGCGGCCGGAGCCCAGCGCGTGGGGGTTGCCGGAGGAGGTCACCGCGTTCTGCGGGGTCGCGGTCAAGCCGTAGGGGGCCGCTCGGCGTGCTCCAGCGGCTGTGGGAAGGCGCGGGAGGCAGGTCGCACGCGATCACACGGCTGAGGGGCGGGCCGAGGAGTACGAGGAAGGGCCGGTGGCCGGGTGGGGCCGCGTCATGGGCGAGCCGGCCGGTCAGCCGTGTCCGGCCGTCCGGCCGGTTTCACGTGCGCGTCACCGGCGGGCTGGGCCGCGGCCGTCCGATGGCCGCGACGCACGGGGGTGACGCGGGCGAGTTCGGCGGGCGGGGGTCCGGTGTGGACGACGCCCAGGCGGGAGGTGGCGCGGGTCAGCGCCACGTACAGGTCGTTGCGGCCCTGCGCCGATCCGGTCGCGATGGCGGCCGGGTCGGCGATGAGCACGGCGTCGAACTCCAGCCCTTTGGCCTGCCGGGCGCTGAGCACGACCGCCGGGCGGGTCAGGTCGGGATGGGGGCCGTAGCAGACGGCGGGTACCGTCTGGGCGATCGCGGCGCCGAGTTCGGCGATGCGCTCCGGGGGGACGATCACCGCCAGCCGTCCGCCCGCGGCCGTCTCGGCGGCGGCGAGTTCGGCCAGCACCCGGGGCAGTTCGGCCGGGGTGGTGCCCATCCGCCAGGGCGGCACGCCGGTGCTGCGCACCGACCGGGGCGGGGGTGTGGCGGGGCTGATGGCGGCCAGCAGGTCCTCGGCGGCTGCCATGATCTCGGCGGGGGTGCGGTAGTTGACCGACAGCCGTGCCAGGCGGAACCGGTGGCCGACGTGCGGGGCGAGGACCTGCTCCCAGCTTGAGGCGCCGGCCGGGTCGCCGGTCTGGGCAAGGTCGCCGACCACGGTCATCGATCGTCCGGGGCAGCGTCGCATCACCGTCCGCCAGGCCATCGGGGACAGTTCTTGTGCCTCGTCCACGATGAGGTGGCCGAAGGCCCAGGTGCGGTCGGCGCGTGCGCGTTCGGCGAGCGTGGAGGTCGTGGCGTGGCGGTGGCGCTCGGCCAGCGCGCCGGCGTCGATCAGGTCGGCGGCGCTCAGCCCGTGGTCCCCGCTGTCATCGCCACCGTCCCCGCCGTTGCCGCTGTTCCTGGCGGGGTGGTCGGCGCCGTCGGCGGTGATGTCGAGCACGCCTTGGGCGTAGGCGACCTGCCGGGCGTGTTCGCGGGCCGCCCGGGCCCGCGTGGCCTGGTCGTCTTCGCCGAGCAGGTCGGCCGCCTCGTCCAGGAGCGGCACATCGGCGGGGCTCCAGCCGCCGCCGGGTGCCCGGGCGAGCAGGGAGCGTTCGGCGGCGGTGAGGCCGGGGGCGGCGCGGCGCAGCCGGTCGGGGTCGGCGTACAGCCGGGCCAGCAGCCGCTGGGGGGTCAGCGCTGGCCACAGGACCTGCACCGCGGCCTGGACGCCGGGGTCCTCGCGCAGTTCCCGTTCCAGGGCCGGCGCGTCGCGGGGGCCGAGCAGGTCTCCCGGGCCGGCGGGGCCGGTGGTGGGGTCGAAGACGCCGTCCATGGCCGCGAGGTCGGCGTCGATGGCGGCGCCGACGCCGGACTCGGCCAGCACGTCGGCGATGTCGGCTTCCAGGCGGTCGGCCAGGCGGCGGGTGGTCTCGGCCAGTTCGCGGGCCAGGTGGACGGTGATCTCGCGGGCCAGGACCCGCCGGGCCTGGTTGTGCGGCAGGCCGGTGGCACGGGCGCGTTCGGCGGCCCGCCCGCAGGTCGCGCCGTCCAGGTGCAGCGGTTCGCCTGCAACCTCGACGGTGAGGCCTTCAGCGGGCGGGGTCTGGTGCTCGCGCACGGCGGCGGCCACCACGGCGGCCATCTCGGCTCTGCCTTTCAGCGCGGCCACGGTGGGGTCCTCCACGCGGTCGGCGCTCACGCCGGGGAACAGGTCCGCCACGGTGGCCGGCACCGCGCCGGTCTCGCCGAGGCCGGGCAGCACCTGCTCGATGTAGGTGAGGAAGGCGGCGCTGGGGCCGATGACGAGCACGCCGCCTGCGGCCAGGCGGGGCTGGGTGTAGAGCAGGTAGGCGGCGCGGTGCAGGGCGACGGCGGTCTTGCCGGTGCCCGGGCCGCCCTGGACGACCAGCACGCCGCGGTGGGGGGCGCGGATGACGGCGTCCTGTTCGGCTTGCAGGGTGGCCACGATGTCGTGCATGCGGCCGGTCCGTTCGGCGCCGAGGGCGGCCAGCAGCGCGGCCTGGCCCACCACGGGCAGGTCTTGGCCGTCGGCGGGCGGCCGGCCGAGGATCTCGTCGTCCAGGCCGGCCACCTGCCGGCCGCGGGTGGCGATGTGGCGGCGTCGCCGCACTCCGTGGGGGGCGGCGGCGGTGGCGGTGTAGAACGGGCGTGCGGCCGGGGCGCGCCAGTCGATCAGCGGTGGCCCGGTCTGGCCGGTGTCGTCGCTGTCGTCGTGCTCCTGGCGCAGTCCGATGCGGCCGATGTAGCGGTGCTCGCCGTCGTCGAGGTCCAGCCGGCCGAAGCACAGGCCGTTCTCGGCGGCCTCCAGCCGGGCCAGCCGCCCGGCGTGGCGCTGGACGGCGGCGTCGCGTTCGGCGTGGGCCTGGGGGGTGCCGCCGCCCTCCCGTAACGCCGCGGCCAGGCGCGCCGCCGCCTGGCCGCGCAGCGCGTCGAGTCGTTCGTACAGTGTGCGCAGGTGGCGCTGTTCGCCGTCGATCTGCGCGCGCATGCTGTCGTCGTCGTGGGTCACCGGGTCCGTCCTGTTCGTCCGCTGTCCCTGGGGCGTGCCTGTGAGGGGCCGCCGGGGGTCAGCCCAGGGTGCGGGATGAGAGGCGCCGAAGACCAGTCTTGTTCTTGCGCGCCGCGTCAGCCGCCTCGCGTTTCCGCAGCTCATGGCCTGGTAGTCGAGAGCCCGCCCCAGCCGGACGGCGCTTTGGCCGGGCCGCCGGCATACGACGCGGAAGGCCTCGCCGCGTCGTTGGCGGCGGATCGGGGGCGGGGGAGAGGCCAGTGGAGTTACGGACGCGCGGACCTGAAGATCCGTCGGGTCAGGTGGGGGAGGGGGCGTCCGTGCTCTGACCGGGCGGCACCGTGGTGGTGTGCGGGGATGTGACCGTGGCGGTCGCGGGAGACGATGCGCCGCGGTGACTCCACAGCAGCGCTCCTGTGGCCGACACGGCGCCTGCGAACAGCCAGGGAACCGGGCCGGGCGGCAGGACACCGATGAGCAGGCCGGTGAGGGCGCCGGCCAGTTGCAAGGCCAGAGACTGGACCGACAGGGCGGTCGCGCGGCCCGCGCGGGTGACACGGCGGTGCAGCAGGTCGTTCTCGCTCGGTCCGGCGCAGCCGCGCCCCAGGTACACCAGGGCGTAGCCGGTGACCGCGAGGATCGTCGCGGGCGCGGCGGTGGATGCCGCGGTGACGCCGAGCAGGAGCAGTCCGCAGGCGCTGGTCGCAAGACCTGCCAGGACGGCGCGTTCGCCGCCGCCGGTGAGGCGCGCGGTGAACGGTGCGAGGTGGCTGCCGAGGCCCGAGCACAGAAAACCGGCGCAGGCGAGCGAGGCGAAGACCACCGCGCCCGACTCCGATGCGCCGGTCAGGGCCGCGACGCGGCCCGGCGAGAGCAGCTCGACGGCGGCCAGGGTGCCGCCGGCGGCTCCCGCGCTGAGCAGGACGCGGCGCACCAGCCCGTCACGTGCGCCCAGGCGCAGTCCGCCCGCGATGGTGGCGGGGATGCCGCGCAGTACGCCGCGCACCGTGGCCGCCGGCCGAGGCTGCTCGCGCAGGGCCGTCAGGACGTACAGCACGAAGACGATCTCGATGGGGGCGGCCAGCAGTAGCGGGATGGACAGAGGAACGACCAGGCCCGAGGTCGCCTCTGTGAGCCATCTGCCCATCTGCGGGCCGGTCGTCAGCAGCCAGGGCACGGCGCCGCCGAGCAGGGTGCCGGTGGCGAGCGCGGCCGAGGTCGCGGTCTTCCCCCGGGCCAGACCGGTGTGCAGGTCGGCGCCGGGGCCGCTATGTGCCTGGGCGATGTCCACGTACCAGGCCTCGGCGGGCCCGCTGGACAGGGCGCGGCCGGCGCCCATGAGCACCATGCCGCAGGTGAGGACCCAAGATGCGGCGCCCAGGCCCACGAGTATGAGAGCGGCCAGATTCAGCAGCCCGGCGGCGGCCAGGACGGTGCGGCGGCCTAGGACGTCGGACAGCCCTCCTGTGGGAAGCTCCAGCCCGGCGGCGGTGAAGGAGTGCGCGGCGAACAAGCCGGCGATGGCCGCCAGGGACAGACCGCGTTCGGTGAACAGAAGGATCAAAGGCGCGATGGTCAGACCGGCCGCGAGCCAGAAGAGCGCACAGGCTGTGACGTAGCGGCGGCGGGCGGCGCGCGTGTCCAGCGGCTCGGTCATGGCGCGTCGTCCTCCGGGCGCGACGGGAGGGGGGTGCCGGGATCCGCGGCGGGATCGTAGGGTGCGAGAGGCAGTCCGGCGATGAGGAAGACGATCTGCGCGGCGCGTGGGTCGTCGGCGTCGCGGCCGGTCAGTTCCGCCACCTTCCGATCGACCACCTGCCGCAGCTCGGTGAGGGACTCGGGGGTCAGCCGGAGCAGCAGGTCTGTCATGTCCGATGGTTCGAGCCACTCTTGGCCGAGTCGCCCGGCGGCGATGTCGGCCTCATGCCGGGCGAGGGACGCTTGCAGGTGTTCGATCTGCCGCCTGCGTGCGAAGCCGACGAAGGCGCGGCTTTGCGGGGCGGTGTCCATCGCGGTGTTGCTCCACGACGTCACCGAGTGCACCGCCCGCCAGCGGCGCTCTCGCCTGTCGCGGTGCTCGGCTTCGGCGACGAACGCGTATCTCGCCAGAACCCGCAGGTGGTAGCTGGTGGAGGAGGAGGTCTGCCCGGTTCTGACGGCGAGTTCGCTCGCTGTGGCGGGCCCGTCTTGCCGCAGCAACCCCAGCAGCCGGATGCGCAAGGGGTGCGTGAGCGCCTTCAGTGCGGCGGCATCCTGCTCAGGGTCCAGAACGCGCTTGTGCTGTTCGCCTGCCATGGCTGAAGAGTAGATCCACGAACCGTCTTTCCCAAAGTATTTATGCAAAAATTGTTTGGGAAAGTGCTGCAGTGGGCGCGGAGACGGGGGCGGGGGAGTGGCGAAAATCGGCCACCGGGGCTGCGGATGCTCTGGAGCCGGTCACGCCACGGGGACTACGGAGCGGTGCCTGGCGTGATCCCGTTGACAGTGTCGAGCGCCACTGGCCTGCTGTCCGTTTTGACTTACTTTGTAAAGAAGGGTGGATGGAACGAACCCACACTATTCACCCTCCAAAACCTCTCAACCAAACGAAGAGGCCGGGGCAGAGGTGTGTGAGGAAAACCAGGTGAAGCGGAGCGGTCCGCGAGGCACAGTTGTTGAGTGATGTCCGATTACGCTGCTGGTTTCGTGCCGGGTCTGCCCCTGTCACGCGCGTTCTATACAGAAGTCGTCCACCCCCTGATCGGCCAGGTGCCGCACGGCGCCGCGCTGATCGGCCCGGGCTCGGAGGTACTGGCCTTCGACACCGAACGCTCGGCCGACCACGACTGGGGGCCGCGGGTGCTGGTGTTCGTCCGGCCCGGGTTCGAGGCCGGTCTGGCGGAGCGGCTCGGCGCCGCGCTGCCCGAGCGGTTCCGCGGCTACCCGACCGTTTTCGGGTCCGACCGCAACCCGCCCCGGCACGGGGTGGTGGTCACCGTGTTCGAGCAATGGGCGCGCTCGCGGCTCGGGTTCGACCCGCGCGGCCCGATCGGCACGGCCGACTGGCTCGGGGTGTCCTGGCAGCGGCTGGCCGAGATGACCAGCGGCGAGGTGTTCCACGACGGGCTGGGTGAGCTGGAGGCCGCCCGGGCCAACCTGCGCTGGTACCCCCAGCAGGTGTGGCGGTACGTGCTGGCCTGTCAGTGGCGGCGGGTCGCAGAGCTGGAGAGCTTCCCCGGGCGGTGCGGCGAGGTCGGCGACGACCTGGGGTCACTGCTGGTCACCGCCCGCCTGGTCGAGGAGCTGATGCGGCTGTGCCTGCTGATGCGCCGCCGCTACCCGCCCTACGCCAAGTGGCTGGGCAGCGCGTTCGCCCGTCTGGGCGGGTCGGCGGAGCTGGGGGAGATGTTCGCCGCGGCGCTGGCGGCGCGCGGCTGGCGGGAGCGCGAGGAGCACCTGTGCCGCGCCTACGAACGGGTGGCCGCGCTGCACAACCGTCTCGGGCTGACCGAACCGTTGCAGGCGTCGGTGCGGGAGTTCCACGACCGGCCGTTCCGGGTGATCGGCGCCGGCCGCTTCGCCGACGCGCTGCTGGGCACGGTGGACCCCGCGCTGCGGGCCTCGCGCGCCGACGGGTCGGTGGACCAGTTCTGCGACAGCGTGCAGGTGCTGGGCGACAGCACCCGTTCTGTGGCCGTCGTCCGCGCGCTGCGCGACCCGGCCGGCACCTGAGCCCATGTCTCACACCGGCGGTGTGCGCGGTGCCGCTTTGCGCTCGTGCCGGCGGCGCATCATCGCGCGGGTCTCGTCTCTGAGGAACTGGATGAGCTCCAGTGTCTCCCGTCGCTATCGCTGCTCCGGAGTCAGGACGTGCCGGGTCCGGTCTCCGATCCAGGCCGCTTCGAGGATCGCGGTCAGGCTGGCGGTGTCGGTGGGGCCTGGATGGTTCTGGATCAAGCGGGTGACGCCACCGGCCATCTCCGCGAAGCGCGGGAGGTCGGCGCGTGCCACGCCGATGTCCGCCAAGGTGGCAGGGATGCCGATGTCGGCGAGGAGCCCGTCGAGCCAGGTGAGGAACGTATCTGCGGCCTCGGCATCCGAGGCGCCGGTCACGTCGAGCCCGCACACTCGGGCGAGGGTGGTCAACCGGTCTTCGATGGCATCCCTGGCCGCGTCCAGCGCGTAGGGCAGCAGAAGTCCGACGCCCAGGCCGTGCGGTGTGTGGGTGGCCGCGCCGATGGGGTACTGGAGGGCGTGCGGAGCCCCGTTGCCCGCGTGGGAGAACGCGAGTCCGGCCAGCATGGACCCGTAGGACATGTCCGCGCGCGCGTCCTTGTCGCCTCCGTCCCTGACGACACGGGGCAGGCTGCGGGCGATCCGCTCCGCGGCCAGGAGCGCGTAGTGATCGGTGATCGGGTTGCGGCCGAGGAAGACCTGCTCCACCGGGTCGCGCGGTCCGTGGGCCCGGGGTCGCGCGGTGTAGCTCTCCACCGCGTGGCAGAACGCGTCGATGCCGGAGTGGGCGGTGACGGTCGCAGGGCAGGTGTAGGTGAGCTCGGGGTCGACGATGGCGAAGTCGGGCACGATGTGGACGCTGGAGACCCCCACCTTCAGCTCGCGGTCCGGGTCGGTCAACACCGAGACGGGCGTGAGCTCGGAGCCGGTGCCCGACGTCGTCGGGACCGCGACGAGAGGGATCGTCGGCCCCGGCACCTTCGACTCGCCGTAGAAGTCGCGCGGCGTCCCACCGTGGCGCCGGATGACGCCGACGATTTTGGCCAGGTCGATCACCGTGCCACCCCCGATGGCGAGGATCACGTCGGCGTTCACCTCTGCGGCGACCGAGACGGCCAGGGCGACATCGGTGAGTGGCACGTCCGGAGTCGCGTCGGCGAACACCCCGGCGACGTCGACCTTCTCCCGCACGGCGGCCACGATCTCGGCCACGCCCGGCTGCCCCAGAAGAACCCGGTCGGTCACGATGAGGACGCGCGAGCCACACTCGGCCACCACTCGTGGGATGTTCTGCGCGACCCCTTCTCCCACTATCAGCTGGCGTGGTCCGCGGACGGTCTCAAGCATGTCAGTGCCTCTCTGGAACGTTGGCGGTGAGTTGCCGGGCGGACGTCGAGGTCGCCTGCGAGCCCGGGACGGCGCAGGCCGGTCACGGTAGGTCGATGGCCGCGTAGGTGACGTCGAGGTACTCGAGGATGCCCTCGTGCGACCCCTCCTTGCCGATCCCGGACTGCTTCACGCCTCCGAACGGAGCCGACGGGTCGGAGATCAGGCCACGGTTGATGCCGAGCATCCCCGTCTCCAGTCCCTCGGTGAACCGCAGCGCCCGCTGGAGGTCACGGGTGAAGACGTATGCGACCAGGCCGTGCTCGGTGTCGTTGGCCTTCGCGATCACCTCCTCGTCGGAGGTGAAGGAGATGATCGGCGCCACCGGGCCGAAGATCTCCGCCTGCAGCATCCGCGCGTCTTCGGGCACGTCGGCGAGGACCGTGGGCGGGTAGAAGTGGCCCGGCCCCTCCGGACGCTCGCCGCCCACCAGGACGCGGGCGCCGCGATCGACCGCGTCGGCGACGAGTTCGTCGATCTTGGTGACCGAGGCCTCGTCGATCAGCGCCCCGACGTCCACGCCGTCGTCGAGGCCGTGGCCCACCGAGAGCGCGCCCATCCGCTCGGCGAAGCGCGCCGTGAACTCCTCGCGTACCGGCTCCTCGACGTAGATGCGGTTGGCCGCGATGCAGGACTCCCCGATGTTGCGCATCTTGGCCACCATGGCTCCGTCGAGCGCGACGTCCAGGTCCGCGTCGGCACACACGATCAAGGCCGCGTTGCCGCCCAGTTCCATGGAGGTGCGCAGCACGTTGTCCGCCGCCTGTCGTAGCAGCACGCGTCCGACCTCGGTGGACCCGGTGAAGGAGAGCTTGCGGGTCCGGCGGTCGGCCAGCAGTGCTGAGACCACCTCGCCGGCACGCTCGGTCGTCACGACGTTGACGACGCCCGGGGGAACGCCGACCTCCTCCATGATGCGGGCCAGGAGCAGCATGGTGAGCGGGGTCTGGGATGCCGGCTTGGTGATCGTCGTGCAGCCCGCCGCCAGTGCGGGAGCGATCTTGCGGGCACCCATGGCCAACGGAAAGTTCCAGGGCGTCACAAAGACGCACGGTCCGACCGGCTTCGGGACGGTGAGGATGCGATATCCACCTGCGGGAGCGGTGTTGTAGCGTCCCTCGACGCGCACCGCCTCCTCGGCGAACCAGCGGAAGAACTCGGCGCCGTAGGCCACCTCTGCCCGAGCCTCGGCGAGCGGCTTGCCCATCTCGAGCGTTATCAGCCGGGCGACCTGCTCGGATCGCTCGGTCAGTGCCCGGTAGGTGGCGGTCAACAGCTCTGACCGTTTCCGCGGCGGGGTCGCCGCCCACTGCGCCATCGCCGTGCTCGCCGCGTCCAGAGCGGCGAGCCCGTCAGCGGCGTCGGCGTCCGCCACCTCGGCGATGGTCTTGCCGGTGGCCGGGTCCTCGACGGCGAAGGTGGCTGCGCCGGCGGCGTCGCGCCAGGCGTCGCCGATCCGCAGCCGCCGGTGCTCGGGGGCCAGGACGTTCATCGGGTCACTCATCGCGTCGCCTCCTGTGATGTTCTCGGTGATGTCCAGCGTGACCTCGGCGATCGCGCCACGCGCGGTGACGAACGGGTCACACGACCTCGTCGGGGTCAAGGTCGCCGAGCGGGTCGGACGTGGCCTCGGCCCCGGCCGCGGGGCGACGCAGCGCGCCACCGATCGCCTTCTCGGGCCATGGCCGCTTCGGCGTCGTGAGGCCGTGCTCACCGGTGACCGTCCGCGAAGGCTCGATCGCCGCGTGCGGGCGCATGCGGGCGCACGCGGGCACATGGTGACGTCGCCGCCCCGCGCGGTTATCTCCCGGCCTGTGACAGCGCCAGCCCGGTGCCCGCGTCGAACAGGTGCGCACGGTCCAGGTCGACCGTGACGTGCAGCCGCTCGCCCGGCGTACCGGTGAGGGTGGGTCGTGCCTTGACCTTGAGGATCTGTGTCCCCACTCGGACGTCGACCACCGTTCGGTCACCGAGCGGCTCAAGGCCGTAGAGCTCGCCCGGCAACGACGCGTTCCCGCGCCGCTCGACCGACAGGTCCTCCGCGCGCAGGCCCAGCAGCAGCGGACGGCCGTCCTCGGCGGTGGTCCAGCGGGGCCGCGGCAGCGTCCAGCCTTCCGTCCCGATCAGACGATCTCCCTCGGCGTGGCAGGCGAGCAGGCTGATCTGCGGGCTGCCGACGAAGCCCGCGACCCACTGGTTGGCCGGCCGCTCGTACACCTCGGTCGGTGTTCCGACCTGTTGCACCTTCCCCTCCTTCAAAACCGCGACCTGGTCGGCCATGGACAGGGCCTCGACCTGGTCGTTGGTCACGTAGACGAAGGTCGCTCCGAGGCTGCGGTGGATGCGGGTGAGCTCGGTGCGCATCTCGACGCGGAGCTTGAGGTCGAGGTTGGTCAGCGGCTCGTCCATGAGGAACGCGCGCGGGCTACGGACCAGCGCCCGGGCCAGGGCGACACGCTGCATCTCACCGCCCGACAGCTGCGCGGGACGGCGCTGCAGCAGGCGTTCGATGTGCAGCAGGCTCGACATCCGCTCGACGGCGGCGGCGATCTCGCTGGAGGAACAGCGGCGTGCCCGCAATGGCGAAGCGATGTTCTCGTACGCCGTGTGCCGCGGGTAGAGGGCGTAGTTCTGGAAGACCATGGCCAGGTCGCGTGCGGCCGGGGAGTCACCGGTGGCGTCCCTGCCGTCCAGATGCACCGACCCGGCGTCGAGCTTCTCAAGGCCGGCGATCGCTCGCAGGGTCGTCGTCTTGCCCGCCCCGGAGGGTCCGAGCACGACGAAGAACGATCCGTCCGGCACCTCCAGTGTCACCCCGTCCAGGGCCTGGACTTTGCCGAAGGACTTGCACAGCCCGTGCGCTGCCACGGTTCCCATCAGGCCACCAGCTCTTCCGTGCTCACGTCGTAGACCGCCGGGGTCGCGCCGGTGTGCCGCAGCCCGACCGATGCGTCCGCGGCGAAACGGAGGGTCGGTGGCATCCGGACCCGCACGTCGCGCTGGCCGCCGTGGTCGACCACGTAGATGATCTCGTCGCCCAGCCACTCCGCCGAGACCACGCGGGCCGGGACCGAACGTTCCGCTCCTGGTTCTGTGACTTCCAGCGCCTCCGGCCGGACGCCCGCGACCAGGCTACGGTCGCGCGGCAGGCCTGGCGGTGGCGTGAGATCCAGTCCGCCCTTGGCGCGCAGCTTCCCGTCGGCCACCTCCACCTCGATCAGGTTCATCGGCGGGGAGCCGATGAAAGCGGCGCAGAAGAGACTCGCCGGGCGGTCGTAGACCTCCAGCGGCGTGCCGATCTGCTCGACGCGGCCCTTGTTGAGGATGGCGATTCTGTGACCGAGCGACATCGCCTCGACCTGGTCGTGGGTGACGTAGACCATCGTCGTCCCCAGTTCGCCCTGCAGGTGCTTGATCTCCGTGCGCATGTCCGCCCTCAGCTCCGCGTCCAGATTGGTGAGAGGTTCGTCCATGAGGAATGCGCGCGGTCGTCGCACCAGGGCGCGGGCGAGCGCGACGCGCTGCTGCTCCCCGCCGGACAGCCGGCGCGGCCGCCGGTCCAGGAGCGGACCGAGCCGCATCAGCCGGGCGGCCTCGTCGACCCGTTCGCGCACCTCCGCCTTGGGCAGTCCCTCGGCCCGCAGGGGGAACGCCAGGTTGTCGCGGGTTCGCAGATGCGGGTAGAGAGCGTAGAACTGGAACACCATGGCGATGTCGCGCTCGGCGGGCGGCAGGTCGTTGACCAGCGTGTCGCCGATGCGGATGTCGCCCGTCGTCTGCCTCTCCAGGCCGGCTATGGCCCGCAGCGTGGTCGTCTTGCCGCACCCCGAAGGGCCGAGCATCACGAACAGCTCGCCGTCGCCGATGGACAGGTCCACGTGCTCGACCGCGACCGTCCCGTCCGGGTAGCGCTTGTGCAGGGCGGTCACCTCGATGCCCGCCATCAGCGTCGCACCGCCCCGAGCGTCACACCGGCGACCAGGTGCTTGCGCACCAGGTAGGCGAAGACGAGCACCGGCAGGGCGAACACCACGGAGGCGGCGGCCACCAGGCCCCAGTCCACGGTGGTGCCACCGATGAGGCCGGCGATGGCGGGTGGGGCCGTGCGCACGTTGTCGCTGGAGGTGAGGAAGATGGCGAACACGAACTCGTTCCACGAGAAGATGAGGGCGAACACCGCCGTCGCGGCGATGCCGGGCAGGAGCAGGGGAAGGGTGAATCGCCGGAACGCCTGCAGGCGGGTGTAGCCGTCGAGCATGGCGGCATCCTCGTACTCTGCGGGCACCTCGTCGACGAACCCCTTCATCATCCAGATCGTGAAGGGGACGTTGAACGCGGCGTAGATGAGGATCAGGCCGAGCTGGGTGTTGATGAGCCCGGCTTGGCGGTACATGAGGAAGATCGGGATCACGACCACCACGGGCGGCATGAAGCGGGTGGACAGGATGAAGAACAGCTGGTCCTTCTTGGCCTTCACGGCGAAGCGTGAGTAGGCCCAGGCCGCCGGGACCCCCAGCACGGTGGCCAGCGCCGTGGAGACCCCGGCGACCACGACGGAGTTGAGGAAGGAGACCGACAAGGGCGAGCGACCGCCGCCGGAGGCGACGAACACGTCCTTGAAATGGTCCAGAGTGACCTTGAAGTCGAAGAACTTGGCCGGGATGGCGTAGACGTCCCGGTTCTCCTTGATGGAGGTCTCGATCATCCACAGCACCGGGAAGAGCATCACGACGGCCAGCACGGCCAGCAGCGCGACCTCCAGCACGGCGCGGCCCCGGCCGCCGAAGCGGCGCGCGGGGGGCGTGTGATCCCGGGCAGGACCTGTGGACACGGCCTCGTCGACGGAGACGGCCATCAGTCCTCCTTGAGCTTGTTCAAGTAGCGCAGGTAGAGCTGCGTGAGGACGATCACGACCAGGACCATGAGGATCCCGTACGCCGAGGCGGTTCCGGTGTTGAAGCCCAGGAACGCGACCTTGTAGACGTGGAACGACAACGTCTCGGTGGAGACCCCCGGACCTCCGCTGGTGAGAATGTAGACGAGGTCGAACAGCCGGAAGGCCTCGATGGCCCTGAACAACACGGCGATGAGGAGCAGCGGCCACACCAGCGGAAGGGTGATGGTGCGGAACCGGAACCACTCCGACGCCCGGTCGATCGACGCGGCCTCGTACAGGTACTTGGGAACCGCGGTGAGGCCGGCGAGTGCGATGAGCATGATGAACGGCGTCCATTGCCAGGTGTCGACCACGATCAGGGAGATCAGTGCCGTCCGCTGCCGGGTGAGCCACTCCACCTGCCCCAGGCCGAGCGAGCCGAGCATGCTGTTGACCACGCCGAACTGCGCGTCGAGCATGAACCGCCAGAACAGCCCGACCACGACCGGCGACAGCATCATCGGAACCAGGAACAGAGTGGTCAGCACTCCTCGCCCGTGCGTGCGCCGTGAGATCAGGTAGGCGATGGCGAAACCGAGCACCGTCTGCAGGGCGACCGCGCCGACCACGTAGATCAACGTCGTCAGGGCCCTCAGGTGCACCTGCGCCGAAGCCAGGACGGCGGTGTAGTTCTCGAACCAGATGAAATGGGCCGGCCCCCCGCGGGTGGCCGAGTAGTCGGTGAACGACAGGTACAACGCCCACAGCAACGGGAACACCGACATCGCCAGCAACAGCAGCAGCGCGGGGGAGATGAAGGCCACCGCGAGCCCGCGGTCGCTCAACCGGCGGGACCGGCCCGGTGCAGGCGGCGTCGCGGACGCCACCTGCCCGGGGCGGTCGGTCGTCAGAGGGGCGGGGTCACTCACAGTCCGCCGCCGCCCTTGCCCTTGCCGGAGTCGAGCACGCCCTGCTGCCCCTTGGCGATGTCGTCGAGCGCGTCCTTCGGCTTCTTCGCGCCGTTGAGAGCCGCGTTCACGTTGGTGTTCTCAATGTCGACCAGGCGCGCGTACTCCGGGACATTCCACATGTCCCGCATCCGCGGCACCGAGTCGGCGTACACCTTGTTGAACGGCCCGGCGTTGAGGAACTCGGGCGACGCCAGGGCGTCGGTACGCGACGGCACGCCACCGGCCGCGGCCCACTTCTTCTGGATGTCGGCCTGCTCGAACCACTTCATGAAGTTCAGGGCCTCGGCCTGGTTCGCCTCGGGGGAGTAGGCCGACACGTGCATCCCCATGCCGCCGAGAGGCACCAGGTTGGTCTTCTGGGTCGGCAGGGTGGCGAAACCCAGCTTGTCGAGGATCTGCTCCCGCGTGGTGCCGAGCGTCGACTGCTTGGGGTCGAGCAGGCCGCCGCTCGCGGCGATCCAGTTGAACGCGATGCACGCCTTGCCCTGGGCGACCGCCGCGTTCACCTCGTCGATGAACCAGTTGCCCGAGCCCTTGGCGGTCAGCGGCTTCATCTTGTTGACCAGGACGTCCATCGCCTCCTGGCCCGCGGGGTCGTTGAGGACGCCGTCGATCTTGCGCGTCTTGGGGTCCCAGAGGTTGCCGCCGTAGACGCCGTTGACCGTGTTGTAGGTCACGGCCGCGGCGTCGGAGCCGTTGGCCTGGTGGAAGGCCAGCCCGCTGACGCCGGGGTTCTCCGTCTGGCACTTCTGGGCGGCTGAGATCATCTCGTCCCAGGTCTGCGGCGGCTTGTCGCCGATCAGGTCCTTGCGGTAGATCATCGTCCAGGTGTCGCCGAGCAGCGGCAGTCCGTACATGCTGGCGTTCTCGTCGCGCTTGCCGGTCTCCGCCTGGGGGAACTGGCCGTAGGCCGCCAGCAGGTACGGGTTGTAGGCGTTGACGTCGATGTTCTTCTTGACGAAGTCGGTGATGTCGAGGATGTTGCCGTTCGTCACGGCCTCGCCGATGTGCTGCGAGTCCAGGATCGGGATGTCGAAGTCGGTCTTGTGCGCCGCGAACTGGGTGAACATCGCGTCGTGCCAGTTCGCGTTCGGCACGGTGTTGACCTTGACGGTCACATTCGGCCGATCCTTTTTGTACTCGGCGTTCGCGAAGGCTTCCAGCGCGTGGGCGGGGGGCCAGTCGAACCAGATGAAGCTGAGGGTCAGCGGGTCCTTGGTGAGCTCGGGGATGGTCGCCGGCGCCTTGGGGGCGCTCGCCTTCGCGCCGTCGTCCGAGCCGCCGCCGCAAGCCGCCACGGTCGTGGCCAGCAACATGGCCGCCGTCGCCAGCTGCACCTTTCGACCGGGAATGGACAGTCGTCCTATTCGCTGTGGATACCGCACCTTCATGCCTGCTTTCTGGGGGGTGTCTGGAGGCTTGCTGCGTGCTTCGCCGAGCGGTTGCCGGATTGTTCAGGCG
The DNA here is from genome assembly GCF_040607475.1 of Sphaerisporangium sp. NPDC005288. Lineage (NCBI taxonomy): Bacteria > Bacillati > Actinomycetota > Actinomycetes > Streptosporangiales > Streptosporangiaceae > Sphaerisporangium > Sphaerisporangium sp. NPDC005288. Next base: position 28,973 of record NZ_JBEXGT010000032.1, read on the forward strand.
TGTCGCCGGCTGTCGCGGGCCGACCCGCGGACCGGCGTCACGCGTGCGCCGCGACGTGATGGGACTTGGAGCGGTCGAGAGGTCCTTCGGTCCTCGTGCGGCCCGGTGGCGAACCGAGGAGGACGTCGAGCATGCTCATGGGAGCTCCAACCGATCGAAGCGGAGCGATGGCGGGCGGTTCCCCGATGGGTGAAGGATGGCCGGCATCCGTCACGTTTCCTATACGATCCGAGTGGGGGCAGCATCCCGCAGCGTTGCGACCGATGTCAACAGGTCCCCCGAAGACGCAGGAAAGGACCTCACGTCACGATGGACGACGAAGCGATGATCGCGCGGCGCCGTGGGGCCATGACGGGCGGAAAGCCGCCGGGGAGATCTCGCGGCCGGCTCGCCGACGAGGTGTACGACACGCTGCTCGGACAGCTGATGTCGCTACGGATCGAGCCCGGCTCCCGCGTCACGATCGACGTCCTGGCGCGAGAGCTGGGGGTCTCGCAGACGCCGATCCGAGACGCTCTGAACCGCATGGAGGCCGAGGGCCTGGTCGTGCGTGTGCCCCATGCCGGCTATCGCATTCCCCCCCAGATCACCCGTCACCGATTCGAGGACATGCTCGAGGTCCGCCTGCTCCTGGAGCCGGCGGCGGCGCGCAGATCCGCCGAACGCGCATCCTCGGGGCAGGTGGCCGGTCTGCGGCGAATGCTGGAGGAGATGGCGGAACTGGAGGGGGGCGACGGGGCCATGGCCTATGGCGCCTTCGGGCTGCGCGACGCCGCTTTCCACGACCTCGTCGCCCTGAGCGCGGAGAACCAGGTCATCCGCGAAGCGCTCGCACGCCTGCACACCCACGTGCACCTGTTCCGGCTTCTCCACGACACCCAGGTCACCCACCTGGCCATGGCCGAGCACGAAGAGGTCCTGGCCGCGATCGCCGCGCGTGACCCCGACGCCGCCGCCTACGCCATGCGCCGGCACATCCTGCTGTCCGGCGAGCGGTTCCGGCGATTGTTCGACGAGGCCAAGGACGCGGACGGAATGGCGGTGGAGGCTTGACGGGCGGCCTGGGCCGAGGAATGCTAACCCAATCGGATCGGATTGGATCGGACTGGATCCACCTCACCCGCCCCCAGATGTGAGGAGAAGCAGGTGCCCAGAGCACTGCTCCTGACCGGCGACGCCGCCGAGGAGCTCGACACCATGTATCCCTACTATCGCGTGCAGGAGGGCGGCTGGGACGTTGACGTCTCGTCACGGACGATGCGTGACGTGCAGCTGGTCATCCACGAGTTCGACCCCAACTCCGACGCCTACGTGGAGAAGAACGGCCGCAAGCTGCCGGTCGACGTGCCCTGGGCCGAGGTCGACGTCGAGCGCTATGACGCCCTCATCATCCCCGGAGGACGCGCCCCCGAGTGGATCCGCGTCGACGCCGACGTCAGGCGCATCACCGAGCACTTCTTCGCGCGCAACCTCCCCATCGCGCTGGTGTGCCACGGCGCGCAGGTGCCGGCCGTGTACGGGCTGCTGAAGGGTCGAAAGACGGCGTGCTTCCCGCCCATCACCGGTGACATGGAGAACGCGGGCGCGACGGTCATCGACGCTCCCGACGTCGTGGACGGCAACCTCGTCTCCTGCCGGGGGTGGCCCGACATGCCGCAGTTCGGCAGGGCGATGATGGAGGTCTTCTCGAAGTCCATCAACTCCGCATCGGCATGAGCACACCGGAGCCGTCTCGGTGACGGCACTTCGGACCGTCACCGTCGACGGCTCCCCCGTCCACGTCCTGGAGAGCGGCACCGGGCCCGCGGTGCTGATGCTGCACGGCTCCGGACCCGGTACGACCGGATCCGGCGCCTGGGCGGCGACGGCACAGGCGCTCGGCACGTCCTGGCACCTGGTGGCTCCCGACCAGGCGGGATTCGGCCGTACACCGATCCCTGCGCACTCCAGGGGCGGGCTGCGGCTGTGGACGGAGCAGGCCGCGGGCCTGATGGACGCTCTCGGCGCCGAGCACTACGCCGTGGTGGGCCACTCCATGGGCGGTGCCGTGGCGCTGGCGTTGGCGGCCGCGCGTCCACAGCAGGTCACCCGTGTCGTGGCGGTCTCGACGATGGGCGCCCCCGGGGCGCCGCTGTCCGCCGAGCTCGACGCGATCTGGGCCGCCCCCGCCGGCCCGCACGGGGCACGAGACATGTTGAGTCGCCTCGTCCTGGACCAAGCGCTCGTCACCGAATCGGCCGTCGCCGCCCGTGCGGCCGCGATGCGAGCGGGGGCGGCCGCGTTCGCGTCGTTGTTCCCTCCACCCAGGGCACGCTGGGCCGACGAGCTCACCCTCCCGGCGCGAACGCTGGCAGGGATCCGCGCGCCCGTGCTGCTCGTCCACGGCGCCGAGGACCGAGTCACCCCGCTCAGCACCGCAGCCCTGCCCCTGCTCGAACACCTGCCCGATGTCCGTCTGCACGTGCTCGGCCGATGCGGCCACGTGCCGGCGCTGGAGCACCCGCACGACTTCAGGCGACTCCTGACGTGCTTCCTCGGCCCCGAACAAGGTCACTGATCGCCGCGACGGATCCGCAGCCCGTGCTCAAGCAGACCAGCATACGGACGTGACCGGGTCCGACCCCGACGGGCCGGACCCTTGGGGGATCACCAGCGGTGGTGGACCAGCGGGCGGATCAGCTCGTCGTACACCGACGCCACGGCGGCATGGGTCGGCTCCGACAGCGGCGCCAGCCGCGCGGCGGCGGCGTTGGCCGCGGCCTGCCGCTCATTGCGGGCGCCGGGGATCACCACGCTGACCGCCGGGTGGTCGATGATCCAGCGCAGCGCGAACTGGGCCGTCGTCATCCCCTCGGGGACCAGCGGCTTGAGCCGCTCCACCGCCGCCAGACCCGTGGCGTAATCCACGCCCGAGAAGGTCTCCCCGACGTCGAAGGACTCCCCGTGCCGGTTGAAGGCCCGGTGGTCGTCAGTGCCGAAACTGGTGTGCTCGTCGTAACGGCCCGACAGCAGGCCGCTGGCCAGCGGCACCCGCGCGATGATGCCCACCCCGGCCTCGGCCGCCGCCGGAAGCACCTGCTCCAGCGGCTTGAGCCGGAAGGCGTTGAAGATGATCTGCACACTGGCCACACCCGGCCGCGCGATCGCGGTCAGCGCCTCCTGGCAGGTCTCCACGCTCACCCCGTAAGCGGCGATCCTGCCCTCCTGCACCAGGGTGTCCAGCGCGTCGTACACCGCCTGATCGCTGAAGACCGGGGTCGGCGGGCAGTGCAGCTGCACCAGGTCGATGGTGTCGACGCCGAGGTTCTGCCGCGACCGGTCGTTCCAGGCCCGGAAATTGTCCAGCGTGTACGCCGACGGCACCTGCGCCACCCGGCGGCCCATCTTGGTGGCCACCGTCAGCCCCGGCCGCTCCTTGAGCAACCGGCCGACGATCTGCTCGCTGCGCCCGTCACCGTACACGTCGGCCGTGTCGATGAACGTCACCCCCGCCTCGACGGCGGCGTGCAGCGTCGCCAGCGCGTCGTCCTCGCCCACCTCACCCCAGTCGGCGCCCAGCTGCCACGCCCCCAGGCCGACGACCCCGACCTGCCTGCCCGTTCTTCCCAACTCACGCTTTTGCACAGCCCGATCGTACGGGCCCGCACCCGCCCCCGAGGACGGCGGGTGACCAACGCGGTCAGCCGCCCGCCGCACGCCCCCGCAGCAGCGGATGCGCCCGCATCGCCACCTCCAGCTCCCCGGGCAGCTCGTCACGGTAGCGGCCCAGCGTCGCCAGGTCGCTGTGCCCCAGCACCCGGCGCACCGCGTCCATGTCGACCGCGTCGGCCAGCAGATGCGTCGCGGTCGTGTGCCGCAGCCCGTGCGGGGTCACCGAACGCCGCTGCGCCGGATCGACCCGCCGCTGCACCCGGTCGATCACCGCCTGCACATCACCCCGCGCCAGCCGCCGCCCCCGCCACGACAGCAGCAACGCCTTCTCGGCCGTGGCCGGCCGGGCGGCCGCAAGGTAGACCTCCAGCACCTCGGCGACATCGCCCGGCAACGGCACATCACGCGTCTTGCCGCCCTTGCCGAAGATGCGCCAGTAACGCACCCCGTCATTGGTGTAGAAATCCTCGACATTGGCACGCACCAGCTCAGACACCCGCGGGCCCAGCGTCGACAGCAGCAGCACGATCAACGCGTCACGCACCTCGGTGCGCTGGTCACGCCGCCCGCCCCGCGGCTCGGCCACCGCCTGCTCACGCGCCGCGCCCACCAGCCCCTGCGCCTGCTCACGGGTCAGCGCCCGGCGCTCGGCGCGCAGCCCGCCGCGTTCCTTGGCCGTGACGGTGGCCGTGGTCATCGGATTGACCTGCACCCAGCCCGACAGGGTCGCGTGCTTGAAGAACGCCGACACCGACCGGCGGAACCGCGACTGCGAAGAGGGACTCTGCGCCGCGCCGGCGGGGGAGGAGCGCCGCCCGTCGGGCTTGCGCGCGAACGCCAGCAGCACCGCGTCGACATCCTCACCGGTCAGATCGTCCAGAACACGCCCGGCCCCCGCCAGCTCGGCGAAGGTGGCCACGTCACGGCCGTACACCTCGGCCGTCGCCGGGGACAGCGCCCCGGTGACCGTCTTGGCGCGCACCAGCTCCACATAGCGGTCGACGCACTCCTCCACGGTGAGGCGCTTGAGCTTCACAGGCCGCATCGATCAGTCCTTCCGGAGGGCAACCACGGGCACCGTACCGGCCCCCACCGACAATTGCGCTCGCCCGCGCTCCCCGAACGCGATCACACCATCGCCCACCGGCCCGATCTTCCACCCACGCGGGCACTTCGCCGCCAGGGACGAACCAGAGCCGGCCGTCGACGACGTCCACGCCCCCCTTGCCGGCGCCCGACAGCACACAGCGAGCGCCGCGCGATAGTGCGGACGCACCCGCGCCGCGCATCCGCTGACACCACGCACCTGACACGGCACCGCCCGCAGCACACCGCCCCGCGCCGCACGACCCACCGGCCGGGCGGCCGCAAAACCACATGACAGCCGGCCGGCACCCCCGCCATGATGACCGCGATCACCACATCCACCCAAGGCAAGGAGCCCCGCCATGGCACGCCGCACCATCACCACCGGCCTGCTCCCGCCGCCCGGATACGCCCACGCCGCCGTCGTCGAAGCGGGGGAGAGGCTCGCCTTCATGGCCGGAGCCGTCCCCCTGGACGCCACCGGCGCCCTGGTCGGCGAGGGCGATCCCGCCGCCCAGACCCGCCAGGTCCTGGCCAACCTCGCCACCGCCCTGCACGACGTCGGCACCGGCCTGCGGCACGTCATCGCCAGCACCGTCTACGTCGCCACCACCCGCCACCAGGACCTGCTCGAGGTATGGGAGGTCGTGCGCGCCAGCGAACTGTCCGACGGCCCGCACACCTCCACACTGCTCGGCGTCTCCTTCCTCGGCTACACCGGCCAGCTCGTCGAGATCACCGCCACCGCCGTCATCCCCTGACCGGCCCCGCCGCTCACGCGCCGACCCGCCCGCCGCCGTCATCGGGGACGGCGGCCACCCGGCCCCCGGGCACGCCCTGTCACCGCGCCACCGGATCGCGCGGCCCGGACAGCTCAGCCAGCGCGTCGACCCGCGTGGGCCGCCACCCCAGCTCCCGCCGCGCCCTGGCCCCGGTCATCCGCTGGTCCAGCGCGAACGCCTCGGCGATCGGCCCCATCCGCTCCACCGCTCGCGCCAAACCGATCGACTCCGTCCGCCCCCCGAGTCCCGCCCCGCGGCTCAACGCCCGCGTGACCTCCGCCAACGGCACGTTCTGGCCGCTCACCCCCGCGTACACCGCACCCGCCGGCGCACCGAGCGCCAGCACGTACAGCTCGGCGACGTCGTCCACATGCACCAGCGCCCAATGATTGGCCCCGTCCCCGATGCACGGCACCGCACCCGCCGCGAGCCCCGGCTCCACGAAGAACCCCTGCGTCAGCCCGCCACCCCGGCCGTACACCAGACCCGGCATCACCACCACCGGACGCCCCCCGCACCGCGCCCTGGCCAGCACCCGCCTCTCGTTCTCCAGCCGCCACGCCGTGATCGCCGGCGGACGCAGCGGCGCCTCCTCACCGACCACCCCATCGGTGTCCCCGTACACCCACACCCCGCCGGTGTGCACATACGGCCGCCCCCCGGCGCCGTCCAGCAGCGCCTCGGCCGCCGCCAGGTCCACCCGCGCGGTGTCCCCGGCGTAGTCCGCCCCCAGATGGATCACCCCGTCCGCCTCGGCCGCCGCCTCGCGCAGCACCTCAAGGTCGCCCAGAGCGCCCCGCACCGGCCGCGCCCCGAGCTCCGCGACGACCGACGCCGAACGCTCGCCGCGCGCCAGCGCCGCCACCCGCACGCCACGCCGCCGCAGCGCCGCGATCGTGACCCGGCCGATGTATCCCGACCCGCCGGTGATGAACACCTTCATCGTTCCCAGATCCCTTCCAACCGCGGCGGGAACCCCCGCCGCGATCCACCATCACCCGGGGACCGACTGGGCGTCCAACACCTTCTCCAGCACCGGTGATGCCCACCGGGCATCACCCCCACCACGGTCACCCGCCCACCCCGGCCAAGTCGCGGACCAGGGGAGAAGAGGACCAGAGGACAGGCAGGACCAGAGAGGGGGACCGGGGGACAGGCAGGACCGCGCGCAGCCCGCACCACCCGGCCCGGCCTACGCTGAGGACACCCCGAAGACACTCCCGCGACACCGCCGGCAGACCACGCCGGCCCCCGGCCAGGAGGGTGCGATGGACATCGACCTGCGCAAACTGCGCTACTTCGTCGCCGTGGCCGAAGAACTGCACTTCGGACGCGCCGCCGAACGCCTCTACATCACCCAGCCCGTCCTGTCCCGGCAGATCCGCGCCCTCGAGCAAGACCTCGGCACCACCCTGTTCGCCAGGAACCGGCGATCCACCGAACTCACCCCCACCGGCCAGGTGCTCCTGGAAGAAGCCCGCCCCCTGCTGGCCTCGGCCATCGCGCTGACCCGCCGCCTCACCCGCGCCGCCCACGGCGCCCCCGCCTTCACCATCGCCTTCATGCCCGGCACCACCGTGACCGCCGCCGTGCGCACCCTCACCGCCCGCCACCCCGGCCTGACCGTCAACCTGATGCGCACCACCTGGGACGACCAGACCGACGTCCTCCACGACGGCCGAGCCGACGCCGGCCTCGTGCGCATGCCCGTCGAACAACGCGGCCTGCGCCTGCTGCCCCTCTACACCGAGCCACGCGTCGCCGTCGTCTCCACCGAACACCGCCTGGCGGGCAAGACCACGATCAAGGTGGCCGACCTCGCCGGCGAACCCATGCTCCAAGACCCCGACGCCGTCCCCGAATGGCGCGACCTGCCCGGCCGCCTCACCGGCCACCCCGCGACGCCACGGCCGGTGTTCCACAGCGTGGAGGAGAAACTCGAACACGTCGCCGCCTCCCACGGCGTCATCGTGCTGCCGCTGTCGGTCGCCGCCTACTACACCCGCCCCGACGTCACCCACGTGCCCGTCGATGACATCCCGCCCAACCAGGTGTGCCTGGCCTGGAGCCGCACCCGCCGATCACCCCTGGTGCAGGAGTTCGCCGACATCGCCGCCGACCACTTCGCCACCACCCCGCGACCGCACCCCGTCTAACCCCGCCCGGCCCGCGGCCGCCGGTCGGCGTCGTCCTACGGCCCCGGATCCGGCCGCAGCCGGTCCAGCACCCCGTACGCCGGATTGCCCCGCGCCGCCGCCCGCACCTCCCGCGCCGTCGATGCCACATACGCCTGCCCGGTCACGATCGACGAATGGCCCAGCAACTCCATCAACTCGTGCGCCGAAGCGCCCCGCTCGGCCAGCCGGGTCGCGAACTCGTGCCGCAGCGCGTGCACCAGCGTCCCCCGCTGCACCCGATCATGAACACCGGCGTACCGGTAACACTGACGCACCAGATACTGCAGGCCACCACGCCGCAGCGGCTCGTTTCTGGTGTCGACCAGCAACGCCGCCGACCGGGGGAGTGCCGCCGGCCCGAACCGCCGCGACCGGCTCGCCAGATACTCCTCGATCAGCCGCTCGATCGGCGGCTCGATCGGCAGCGACCGGGTCTTGCCGCCCTTGCCCACCACCTGGATCCGGCGGTCACCCGCGGACCCGCCCACCGACCCCAGCGTCAGCCCCAGCAGCTCCGCCGAACGCATCCCGGTCACCAGGGCCAGCGCCAGCACCACCAGGTCGCGCTCCACCCACGGATCGCGGGCCCTGCGCGCCCCGGCCGCCACCTGCTCCAGCAGCGTCTGCGACGCCGTCCCATCGCCCAGCAACGGCTTGGGCGCCTTGGCCGGCTGCTTGGGACGGGGGACCGCCGCCATCGGATTGCCCTCCAGCATCCCCTCGGCGACGCAGAACGTCAGGAACTGGTTCCACGCGCTCCACGCGCGGTTGACGCTCGCCGCCGAACGCGGACCGGCGAACTCGGCGAACGCGCCCCGCACCAGGCGGCCGCTCAGGCGGCGCACCTCCAGATCGGCCGCCGGCACACCGGCCAGCTCCGCCGCCGCGGCGGCCACCGACCGCAGGTCGCGCTCGTACCCGGCGATCGTGTGCGGGGAGAGCTTCTTGGTGCGCAGCGAGGAGACGAACTCCGCCGCGGCTTCGGGCAGGCGCATCAGCACCAGCGGATCGCGGTCATCCACGGCTTTCACCCTCCGGAAAGCGGCGACCTCCTCGGACGCGGCGCACGTGGCTGCGATTATGCATCAAACCCGCACAAGTGGCCCGCCGACACGCCGGACCGGCCGCTGGGACCCGGCGCCCGCCGGGCCGGCGGGCGTTCACCGGCGCGTGAGGGGCCGGTGACCTGCGGCGTCGTCACGCGCGTCGCGCGCGTCGAGGTGACGCCGGGGACCGCCGACGTCAGGGGCCGCGGCGGGAGAGCGCGGAAGAGGAGTTCCTACCCAGTGATGCATAAGTGCGATTATGCATCAAACAGCGATGAGGGCGCTGCCGAGAGGGTTTCCGGGCGGGCATGTTCGCGGTGTTCCCGTGATGGTGTTCCGTGACGGCCGCCGCACCGCGCCGCCGGCCAGGGCTCGCGCATGGTCACGCCGCGGCTTGGCGTATGTGTCGCGTGCCGCAGGTACAGCGGGTGACCGCCCGCCGGCGCCGGCGCATCGCCGCGCATGGCGGGTGTTCGCGCGACGTGACGATCGGGCGCACCTGCGGGACGATCATCCGTGAAACGATCTTGAGGGGCGGCGGGCCTCGAGGCCGCCCGCCGCGGCATGTCCCGCACCGGCGCGCACGCGACGCGCGGCACGCCGTTCGGGCACGCGGTTCGGTACGCGGACGATCCGGATGGCGGTCCAGCGGCGGCCGGCACCACCCAGCCCTCCACCCGCCCTTCTACCCAAAGATGTCTCATACCAGACAGAAGCTCAATTCTGTCTGGTATGAGACATAGGGCTTAGAAGTGCCCATAACCGTCCCATTCCCTCCTTCGAGATATCGCGCCGAGCCATCGCCGTTCGATCGAGCTTCACGTGCGGACGAGCCGCCGGCCGGCGTTCCGCGAATGGAGTACGGGACGCCTTGGAGATCGTCTGAGTGGGCGCCCCTCCCCCGGCCGCGCATGTGCTGTGGTGATCATCGAGGACGCCCTGCGAGGGCTCGCCGGGGTGCGCGGACACGACGGCGCTCGCCGAGCGGTGCCGGACGCGCCCGTCCCCCGGCGCGACGAGGGGGGCGCCTGCTGAGCGGCGGAGCTGCGGAAGGGACAAGGAGGAATGCCCACTCCTTGCATTTCCAAGCTATAGCGCATGGGGGGCCTTGCCACAAGGCCCCGGTCGTGCCGCACAATCACCCCTCGACGCCGGAACACACCGAAACGGGGGGTCGTGGAATGCGGGTCGTATTGGAGACCTACGGGTCACGCGGGGACGTCGAGCCGATGACGGCGCTGGCGCTGCGGCTGAAGGCTCACGGCGCCGAGGTGCGGGTGTGCGCGCCGCCGGACTTCGCGGAACTGCTGGACGGCATCGACGTGCCGCTGACCCCGCTCGGCTGGCCGATCCGCGCGCTGGCGACCGGGGCGGTCCCCGGCATGGCGCAGCCGCGTCTGTCCGACATCGCCGCCGAGCTGACCGCCATGGCCTATGAGGCGGTCGCGGGGGTGGCGGAGGGGTGCGCCGCGGTGGTGGCCACCGGGTCGTTCCCGGCGGTGGCCGGTGCGCGGGCGGCGGCCGAGAAGCTGGGCGTGCCCTACGCGTTCGCCTCCTTCTCCCCCAGTTACCTGCCGTCGCCGCACCATGCGCCTCGTCCCTGGCCGGGTCAGGTGGTACCGGCGGAGGTGACCGGCAACCGGGCGCTGTGGGATCTCAACGCCGCGCACATGGACGCGATGTTCGGTGAGACGATCAACGCTCACCGGGCCTCGGTCGGGCTGGCGCCGGTCGACGGCGTCCGTGATCATGTCTTCACTCGCCGCCCGTTCCTGGCGGCCGACCCGGTCCTTGGTCCGTGGCAGGAGACCTCGGAGCTGGACGTGGCGCAGACCGGTGCGTGGATCCGGCCGGACGGGCGCCCGCTCCCCGCCGATCTGGAGGCGTTTCTCGCGGCCGGTGCGGAGCCGGTGTACGTGGGTTTCGGGAGCATGCTCGTGCGGGGGGCGAGCGCGCGGGAGGTCTCGCGGGCCGTCATCGACGCGGTGCGGTCGCAGGGCCGTCGCGTGGTGCTGGGGAGCGGCTGGGCCGATCTGGCGTTGGTCGATGAGCGGGACGACTGTTTCGTGGTGGGTGAGGTGAACCAGCAGGAGTTGTTCGGCCGGGTGGCGGCGGTCGTGCACCATGGCGGTGCGGGTACCACGGTGACGGCGGCCCGTGCCGGGGCGCCGCAGGTGATCGTGCCGCAGGTGGCCGACCAGCCGTACTGGGCGGGGCGGGTGACCGAGCTGGGCATCGGGACGGGGCACGAGGGTCCGACGCCGGGGGCCGGGTCCCTGTCGGCCGCGCTGAAGGTGGCTCTTGCCGCTGAGACCGTTGCCCGTGCGGCCGTTGTGGCCGAGACGGTTCGCGTGGACGGGGCGGAGGTGGCCGCCGGGCTTGTGCTGGACATGGCCGGCGAGGGCGGCGAGGGCGGGTCCGCGGGCTGATTCCCCGGACGGGGGCCCGCGTGGACGGCGGCCGTGCCTGTCCGCGGGGGCCGCCGCCGGGGGCCGGTCATCTGTGGTGGGGGTTGTTCGCCGCGTGGCGGTGTCGTGGTCTGGGGTGCGGTGTTCAGGACGGGTGAGGCAGCAGGCCGGCGATCACGGTGATGCCTTCGGTGATGTCGCCGGGGGCGGTGGCGGCGTATCCGAGGACCAGGCCCGGGGGGCCGGGGCGGTGGCGGTGCCATGACAGGGGCTGGACCTTGACTCCGCGTTCCAGGCAGGCCGCGGCGAGGGCGGTGTCGCTGACGTCCTCGGGGAAGGTGATCATGAGGTGCAGGCCGGCGGCGGCGCCGTGCACGGTGGCCTGCGGCAGGTGGGCGGTGATGGCGTCGATCATGGCGTCGCGGCGGCGGCGGTGTCGTCTGCGGATGTAGCGGAGTTGGCGTTCCATCTCCCCCGAGGCCATGACGTGGGCCAGGACGAGCTGGGTGAGGACGGCGTTGCCGAGGTCGGCGTTGCGTTTGGCGGTGATGAGGGCGTCGCGGTGCTCGGGCGGGGCGAGCAGCCATCCGACGCGCAGGGCGGGGGCGAGGAGCTTGGAGACGCTGCCGGCGTAGAAGACGTGGTCGCCGAGCATCGATCGCAGGGCGGGGACGGGCGGGCGGTCGTAGCGGTGTTCGGCGTCGTAGTCGTCTTCGATGATCAGGCCGCCGTCGGCGGCCCAGCGCATGAGGTCGCGGCGCCGGTGGCCGGACAGGACGACGCCGGTCGGGAACTGGTGGGCGGGGGTGAGCAGGACGGCGGGTGCGGTGGTGGCGGTGAGGTCGGTGACGCGCAGGCCGTCGGCGTCGACGGGGATGGGTGGGGTGGTGAGGCCCCAGTTGCGTAGTTGCTGGGCGGCGCCGAGGGATCCGGGGTCTTCGACGGCGATCTGGTCGATGCCGCGGTCGCGGAGGGTCTGGGCGATGAGGGCGAGGGCTTGGGCGACGCCGGCGACGATGAGGACGTGGGCGGGGTCGGTTCTGATGCCGCGGTTGCGGGCGAGCCAGTTGGCGACGGCCAGGCGCAGGGCGGAGGTGCCGCGGGGGTCTCCGTAGCCGAGTTGGGTGGCCGACAGGCCGGCCAGGATGGTGCGTTCGGCGCGGAGCCAGGCGGTGCGGGGGAAGGCGGCGAGGTCGGGGACGCCGGGAGACAGGTCGATGCGGGCGGGGGCGGCGCGCAGGGCGTCGAAGACGGTCTGGCCGGGTGTGGTGTCGAACAGGCCGGTGGGGTGGCCGTGGTGGCGGGGGCCGGTTGGTGGGGTGGGTGGGCGGGGCGCGGTGATGGGGGCGGCGACGACGATGGTTCCGGCTCGTCCTCGGCCGGCGATGTGGCCGTCGTCGATGAGGCGCTGGTAGGCGGCGGTGATCAGGCCGCGGGAGACGCGCAGTTCGGTGGCCAGGACGCGGGTGGCGGGCAGGCGGGTGCCGATGGGCAGGCGGCCGTCGGAGATGGCGTGCCGTAGTTGGGTGGCGAGCCATTCGGAGCGGCCGCGTGGGGGTGCGTCGGTGATGGTGAGTTGCAGGAAGTCCGAGCCGTGCAGGTCGTGCGGGTCCTGCGGCAGGGGCTGGTGGGGTGGCGGGTCGCCGGGGGGCGGGGTTGTGGACCGGTTGCCGGTGGCGGGGGTGGTCCTGTTCATCGGGCCATTGTGACGTGACGTGGTGGCCGTATGGGCGACGCGGCCGGCCCGTGCGTGAGCACCGCCGGGCGGCGGGGGGATCGTGACCGTCGAGGCCGCGCGCTCGGCCGCGGCGTTGTCGCGTGCGGGGATGTCATCGGGTCCACAGGGACTCCTGGACGGCGTGGACCACGGTCATCAGCTCGGGAGTGGCGCGGTCGGGCGGCCAGGCCAGGCCGTAGGTCAGGCGCAGCCGTCCGGCCGCCAGGGGGACGAAGCCGATGTCGGGCCGCCGGATGGAGGAGGCCACCAGGTGGGGTACCGGCAGCAGGCCGGCGCCGGCGGCCACCTGGTCGAGCAGGGCGGCGAAGTCGTCGATCTCCTCCCCCACGATGTGGTGCTGGTGGGGGCCGTGCAGGGCGGCGGCCAGTTGTGCCCACATGCCGCCGCGCGGCCGGTGGGCGGGCATGAGGATCTTGTGGGAGGCGAGTTGGGCGGGGCGGACGGCGGGGGCCGCGGCCAGGGGGTCGCCGGCCGGTACGGCCAGGTGGGCGACGGCGACGCTGAAGCGGGCGCCGGTGGTGTAGCCGGTGGGGAACGGCGCGCCGACCACGGCGGCCGCCACTTCGCCCGTGGCCAAGGCCGCCATGGCGGCGCGGCGGCCGGCGGGGCGCAGTTGGAGTTGCACGGCGGGGCGGCGGCGGGCCAGTCGCCGGGCGGCTTGGGCGACCAGGGCGCCGGCCGGGGGCGGGTAGGCCAGGGTGATGAGCGTCCGGGGTGGCGTGGCCTGGCGGGCCGCCTCGGCGCGCAGGGCGGAGGCGGTCTCCAGCAGCGCTTCGGCGTAGGGCAGCAGGGCCGTGCCGGCCGGTGACAGGCGCACGTCGCGGCTGGTGCGTTCGAACAGTCGCACGCCGAGCGCCCGTTCGGCCCTGCCGATGGCCTGGCTGATCGCCGGTTGGGACAGTCCGAGGTCGGTGGCGGCACGGGAGAAGCTGAGGGTCTGGGCCACGCGGGCGAAGCAGCCGATCTCGCGCAGCGTCGGTGCCGGTTCCACCGCCCCAGTATGGCCGCCGCGCGCGGGTGGGGTGGTCAGGGCGGGGGAACCGTCGTTCAGGCTTGCTGGACGGTGATGGCGGCGCGGTGGCAGCGGGGTGTGTCGATCTCGTCGAGCAGCGCGATGGCGAAGTCGGCGTAGGTGATCCGGCCGGCGGGGTCGGCGTGCTCGGTGATCCGGTAGTGGCCGGTGGGGGTGCCGAGGTGGTCGAAGTCGCCGGTCGGGGCGACATAGGCCCAGTCGAGGTCGCTGTTTCGCAGTTCGTGGAGGCCGGCGGCGTGGCCGAGGTAGAAGGAGCGGTACTCGTTGGGGTAGCCGGGTTGGTCCATGAGTGGGGCGCCGGAGGCTCCGGGCAGGATGGAGGCCAGGCCGACGACCACCAGCCGGCGCACGCCGGTGCGGGCGGCCGCCGTGGTCAGGGCGCGGGCGGCGGTGGTGAAGAAGTCGTGGGCGGGGGCCGACAGGTCCACCGCGGCGCTGATGGCGGCGTCGTGCCCGGCGGCGGCGCGTTCGACGCTCGCCTGGTCGGTGACGTCGCCCGCCACCAGGTGTGCCTGGCGCAGGTCGGGGTGACTGTGCAGGTCGGGGTGGCCGTGCGGGTCACGCACGACGGCGGTGACGTGGTGGCCGCGGCGGGTGGCCTCGGCGACGGCCCGCCGTCCGGCCCGGCCGCCCGCTCCGAAGATCACGATGTTCATGGGGTGCGCCCTTTCACCAGGGCCGGGCGGTTGTGCCCGGCCGGTTTCGTGGACGCTATCGGGGGGCCCGGTTTCCTCGGGGATACCGGTTATCGTGGGGCCATGAGGCAACCCTTGCCCGCCGACATGTACGACGAGCTGTGCCCGTCGTCGCTGAATCCGATCCGGTTCGGGTTCGGCGACAAGTGGGCGGCGCTGGTGATCCGCTGTCTGCAGGACGGGCCGCGCCGGTTCTCGGAGCTGCGCGTGCCGCTCGGCCGGGTCACCGCCAAGGGTTTGACGCGGTCGCTGCGGTCGTTGGAGCGGGGTGGCCTGGTCCGGCGCACCGTTGTCGCCGGGGCGGGGTCGCGTGTGGAGTACGAGCTGACGCCGCTGGGCCGCAGCATGCTGGCGCCGATGGCGGCGGCGTGCGCGTGGGCCGAGGATCACTGGGATGAGCTGCTGGAGGCGCGCGAGTCCCATGACGCCGCTTCTCTGGACCGGGCCGGCTGATCTCGCTTTCCGGGGCGGGTGTGGCCGTCTTGGGGCGGCCGGATCACGCCGGGAAGGGATCACGCCTGTGACGGTCAGGCCGGGGTGTACACCCGTTCGAGGATTCCGGACGGGAAGGCCGTGCTCTTCACCAAGCGCAGGTTCACGGCCTGATCCAGCTCGGGGAACAGCGGCGTGCTCTTGCCTGTGACGGCGGGCAGCACCCACAGGCGGTACTCGTCGACCACGCCGAGCTTGATCAGGGAGTGCATGAACTCGGTGCCGCCGGCGGCGACGAGGTCCTTGCGGGGCTCGGCCTTGAGTTCGGCGATCTCCTCGGCGGTGTCACCGCCGGCGCTGCGGGTCTTCGGCCAGTCGCCGGCCGTTTTCAGGGTGTTGCGACCCCGGCGACGCGGACGGCAGGGGCGCGGTCAGGCCGTGCCGGTCGCGCGGGTGCGGCGGCCGGACCAGGCCTGGCTGAGCTGGACGAGGCTGATCCCGAACATCAGCGCGCCGAGGGGGACGTGCAGGGTTTTCATGTGCGCGATGCCGAGCGCCACCTGCGCCAGCGTGAGGCCGAGGAACCCGGCCGTGTGCAGGATGGGCCGGGGTGAGCCGCCGCCGGGCCGCCAGGCCAAAATCGTGCCGGCCACGTTGATGACCGCCACGGTGAACATGGTGTACGCCCCGGCGCTGTGGAAGGTGTGGCCGCCGGGCAAGGACAGCAACAGCCCGGCGGTGATCGTCTGGACGAACAGGACCAGCGTTTGCAGGGTGATCGCGACACGCACGAACATGGGTGGCTCCTTGACGGCTGCGGACGGGTGAGACGGCGGCGATCGGCGCGCGCAAGGGTGTCTCAATGGCCCGACGACACAACCCTCGAGAATGTGAGGTGCCCGCCACGCCGCGGGTTCGGTCCGCGGTTCGGTCCGTCGTGGCGGTGGGATCGGCGCCGCCGGGGCGGGAGGAGCCGGTGGTACCGGCCGGCGAGCCGGGCGCCCCGGCTGGGCCATGACCTCGATCACGCCGGAACTCCGGGATACGTGACCAGTAGCCGAGGCGGTCCGCGGTCAGATCGATAAGGCCCATGAATAGGGTCCTTCGGAGTGCTTCGGGTCTTCACCGGGCGACTCGTCCAGGCGGCGCGGGCGTGCCGGCCCTCCCCCACCATCCGGGCCGGCGGCCTACGCGTTCACATGATCTATAAGTGTTGTCGATTGATCTGGCCGCGCGGGGAGTGGGGTGGGCAGGATGCCGGAGGTCGTGCCGGACTCGTGAACCAGGAGCCACCAATGACAGCCCCCTTCCCCGCCTCCACCGTGCTCGGGTATCCCCGCATCGGCCCGGACCGGGAGCTCAAACGCGCCCTGGAGGCGTACTGGCGGCAGGACATCGGCCTGCGGGAGCTGCGCGCCACGGGCGCGGGCCTGCGCGAGCGGACCTGGCTGCGCCTGGCCGAGCTCGGCCTGGCCGCCCTGCCCTCCAACACCTTCTCCTTCTACGACCACGTCCTGGACACCGCGATCATGGTCGACGCGGTGCCCGGCCGTCATCGCCGCCCGCAGGCCGAGGACACCGCCTTCGCCATGGCGCGCGGGGACGAGCACGCCACCCCGTTGCGCATGACCAAGTGGTTCGACACCAACTACCACTACATCGTCCCGGAGATCGGCCCGGACACCGTCTTTCGCGCCGTGTGCGACAAGCCGGTGGCCGAGGTCCGCCAGGCCCGCGCTCTGGGCCTCACCACCCGGCCCGTCCTGCTCGGCCCGGTCACCTTCCTGCTGCTGTCGCAGTCCGGGCCCGGCGCCCCGGCCGGGTTCCGCCCGCTGGAGCGCCTGCGGGACCTGCTGGAGGTCTACGAGCGGGTGCTGTCGGCGCTGGCGGCCGAAGGCGTCCCATGGGTGCAGCTGGACGAACCGGCGCTGGTGGCCGACCGCACCCCCGCCGAACTGGCCGCCACCGGGGAGGCCTACCGGAGGCTCGGCGCCCTCACCGACCGTCCCGCGCTGCTGGTCGCCTCCGCCTACGGAGAGCTCGGCGCGGCGCTGCCCGTCCTGGCCGGCACTCCGGTCGAGGCGATCGGCCTGGACCTGGTGCGCGGAGCCGCCGGCCTGGACGCCGCGCTGCGGACGCCCGGACTGGCCGCCAAGACCGTGGTGGCCGGAGTGGTCGGCGGGCGTGAGGTGTGGCGCACCGACCAGCGGCGGGCCCTTGCCACCCTGCTGGCCCTGCGCCCCGCCGCCGCCCGGGTCGTGGTCTCCACGTCCTGCTCGCTGCTGCACCTGCCCTACGACGTCGAACGGGAAGACGGGCTGGACCCCCGGCTGCGCGCCCGCCTGGCCTTCGCCGAGCAGAAGGTCTCCGAGGTGGTCGAACTCGCCGGGCGCCTGGCCGGCGTCCCCGCCGGCGCCCCCGCTCCCGACCGGCACGACCCCGCGTCCCGGCAGGCCGCGGCCGACCCCTCCCCCGTCCCTGCGGCGCCCGCCCGCAGCCCCTACCCGGTGCGCGCGGCGGCCCAGCAGGCCCATCTCGGGCTGCCGCCGCTGGCGACCACGACCATCGGCTCCTTCCCCCAGACCGGTGAGCTGCGCGCGGCCCGCGCCGCGCTGGCCGCCGGGCGCCTGAGCGTAGAGGACTACGAGGAGCGGGTGCGGCGGGAGATCCACCAGGTGATCGGGCTGCAGGAGCGGCTCGGCCTGGACGTGCTGGTGCACGGGGAGCCCGAACGCAACGACATGGTGCAGTACTTCGCCGAGCACCTGGAGGGGTTCGCCGTCACCCGGCACGGCTGGGTCCAATCCTACGGCTCGCGCTGCACGCGCCCGCCTATCTTGCACGGCGACGTGCGCCGTCCCGAGCCGATCACCGTGCGCTGGACCCGCTACGCCCAGTCGCTGACCACCCGGCCGGTCAAGGGCATGCTCACCGGCCCGGTCACCATCGCCGCCTGGTCGTTCGTCCGCGAGGACCTGCCGCTGGCCCGGGTGGTCGCCCAGATCGCCGACGCCGTCCGCCAGGAGGTGGCCGACCTGGAGGCCGCCGGCACCGCCGTCATC
This sequence comes from Sphaerisporangium sp. NPDC005288, assembly GCF_040607475.1. Classification (NCBI taxonomy): domain Bacteria; kingdom Bacillati; phylum Actinomycetota; class Actinomycetes; order Streptosporangiales; family Streptosporangiaceae; genus Sphaerisporangium; species Sphaerisporangium sp. NPDC005288. The sequence goes on from NZ_JBEXGT010000032.1 coordinate 47,083, forward strand.
CAGGTCGACGAGCCCGCCCTGCGCGAGCTGATGCCGCTGCGCGCCGCCGGGCAGGCCGCCTACCTCGCATGGGCCGTCGGCGCCTACCGGCGGGCGACCGGCGGCGCCGGTGACCGCACCCAGATCCACACCCACCTGTGCTACTCCGACGCCGGGCAGATCCTGCAGGCGATCGACGCGCTGGACGCCGACGTCACCACCGTGGAGTCGGCCCGCTCCCACGGGCGGCTGCTCGCCGAACCGGCCGTGGCCGCCTTCGCCCGCGGCCTGGGGCCGGGGGTGTACGACATCCACTCTCCGCGGGTGCCGGACGCCGCGGAGGTGGCCGGTGGGATCGAGGCGGCGCTGCGCGCGCTGCCGGCCGCCCAGGTGTGGGTCAATCCCGACTGCGGGCTGAAGACCCGCACCTACCGGCAGGTGGAGTCCGCGCTGGCCGCCATGGTCGAGGCCGCCCGCCAGGTCCGCGCCGCCGTCGTGCCGCTCTCGCGGGCGGGGGCCGGCGCGACGGCGGCCGGTCAGTCCGGGGCGGCCCGGCCGCCTGCGGCGGGGGCCGGCGCCGAGCGTCGCTGACAGAGCCGGTGTCCTCTCGTGCGACCTGACGGGCCGGGTGGTCGTGCGCGCCGGCGTCCCGGTCCCCCGTGTGGGCGGGGTTCGACCGGAGGTGAGGGGACCCGGCGGCCGGCCCTGCGAACGGGTGGGTGGGCCTGTCAGGCGGGGTGCCGGCGTTGGGCCTGCCAGGCGGGTGCCGGCGTCCGGCAGGACAGGTCGGTCGCCGGTCAGTCGCCGGTGGGGGTCAGGGCGCGCTGCATCAGCACGGTGTCGATCCAGCGGCCGTGCTTGTGGCCGACCTCCTTCAGCAGCCCCGCCCGGGTGAACCCGAAGGCCTCGTGCAGCGCGATCGAGCCGGGGTCGCCGGTGTCGGCGATGACGGCCACCATCTGGCGGGCGCCCGCCCGGGTGCACCCGGACAGCAGCGGGCCCATCAGCGCCCGGCCGAGCCCTCGCCCGGTGTGGCCGGGGGCCAGGTAGATGCTGTCCTCGACGGTGTGCCGGTAGGCGGGCTTGGGCCGGAACGGCCCGGCGTAGGCGTACCCGGCCACCGTCCCGTCCAGTTCGGCCACCAGGAACGGCAGCGCGCGCCCGGCCAGGTCGTCCAGGCGCCGCCGCCAGTCCTCAAGGCCCGGCGGCGTCTCCTCGAAGGTGGCGACGCCTCCCAGGACGTAGTGGGTGTAGATGGCCGCGACGGCCGGAAGGTCGCCGAGCGTCGCCGCCCGGATCGTCGCGTGTACCTCGGGCACGGCGCTCCCGCTCCTCACTTGACCGGACATCACAAACATGACCGATATAGCAGACGCGCGCGGGCCTGCCCGCGCGCCCCACGACCGAAGGGCGCTTGGCAGGGGTCACGGAGGGCGGCCGGGCTCGCCGGCAAGTGCGGCCCGCACGGCCTGGAGCCCGCGGCACGTCTGCTCCCGTTCGAGTTCGGTGCCGGCCGGTTCCAGCGCTTCCCGGTAAAGGACGCAGGGCTCGGGTCGGCCGGCGCGGCATAGGCTCCGGTGAGGCGTGAACGACCGGATCGCGATGCCACAGGCCTCTCGAAGAAGCGGAAGATGATCGGGTGGCAAGGCGACGTCCCACATCCGCACCGTCTTGTCGTGGCCGGCGCTGGCCAGGCGTTTGCCGTCCGGGCTGAACGCCACCGCGTACACCGTGTTGGTGTGGCCGGTGAGGGGGGCGCCACGGTGAGCGGGGCGCGCTGAGCCTTCCTCGTGCACCCGCCTGCGGTGTGCCAGGGCCGGACCACCTCCCGGGCAGGCCGCCGCCTGGCCTCCGGGCTCAGGCCGCCGACCGGAGCCCGGCGGGACGACGCCGGAGAGTGGGGTCGAGCAATGCCGGGGGCTTGTACTCCTGGTCGAGCGCGCTGACCTCGGTGCCCGGCGGGACGATCTTGTCGATCCGGTCGAGGATGTCGTCGGACAGCTCGACGTCGGCCCCGGCCAGAAGGTCGTCGAGGTGTTCCATGGTGCGCGGGCCGAGGAGCGCGGCGGTGACGCCCGGGTGGGCGATGGCGAACGCCATGGCCAGGTGGGTCATGGGCAGGCCGGCCTCCTCGGCGAGCGGGATGAGCTGTTCGACGACGTCGATGCGGCGCTCGTCGGTGAGGTGGCGGGAGAACCGGACGCGTTTGAGGTCGTTCTCACCGCCCTTGCGCACCCGGCCGGTCAGCAGGCCCTGGCCGAATGGACCCCACGCCATGACGCCCATGCCGTACTCCTGCGCCAGCGGCAGGACCTCCCGTTCGATGCCGCGGTTCAGGATCGAGTACGGCGGCTGCTCGGTGCGGAACCGCTGCAGGCCGGCGCGTTCGGCGGCCCACTGCGCCTGGACGATCACCGAGGCGGGCGTCGTCGAGGAACCGATCACGCGCACCTTGCCGGCCCTGACGAGGTCGGTCAGAACGGAAAGGGTCTCCTCCAGGTCGGTGTCCGGGTCAGGCCGCTGGAGCTGATAAATGTCGATGTAGTCGGTGCCGAGCCGGCGCAGGGAGTTCTCGACGGCGGTGGTGATCCAGCGGCGGGAGGCACCCTGCTGGTTGACGCCCTCGCCCATGGGCATGCCGACCTTGGTGGCCAGGACCACCTCGTCGCGGCGGCCCTTGAGGGCCTTTCCGACGATGTCCTCGGAGTCGGCGTAGCGGTCGGCGGTATCGATGAGGTTGATCCCGGCGTCGGTCGCCTTGTGGATGATCCGGACCGACTCGTCCGGGTCGTTGCCCATCTGGCTGGCGAACATCAACGTGCCAAGTGCGTAGGGGCTGACCTTGATCCCGGTCCGCCCGAGGTTGCGATACTTCATGAACGTGCTCCTTCGGTCCCGACCGGCGAGTGGGTCCCCCCGCCGACCACCGCCCGTCGGCCGGTACATCCACCTTCCGCGGACCCGCGGGCATCAACCAGTACCCGCCGCAGCCAGTGGACCCGGAGTACCACGACGGGACGCGGCCGATTGCCCATACTGGGGAGATGACCGGATCCACCGATCTTGGCAGGTCCTTGCACGCCTGGCGGGATCGCACGAAGCCGGCCGAGGCCGGTCTGCCGGACGACGGACGCCGGCGCGCGCCGGGACTACGGCGTGAGGAGCTCGCCCTGCTCACCGGCTTGTCCGTCGACTACATCGTGCGGCTCGAACAGAGCAGGTCGACGAATCCGTCCCCCCAAGTACTGTCCGCGCTGGCTCGGGCGTTGCGGCTGACGACGGCGGAGCGTGAGCACCTCTTCGTGCTCGCCGGTCAGGCGGTGCCGGGCCCCGGGCAGATTTCCGACCATGTGCCGGCAGGCGTCCAGCGCCTGCTGGATCGGCTGACCGGCACACCGCTGAGCGTGTACGACGCCGCATGGAACCTCATCACGTGGAACCGGTTGTGGGCCGCGCTGTTCGGCAACCCGCCCGCGTCACGCGGCTTCGGGAGGAATGCGGTGTGGTGGTCCTTCGTGGAACCACCCGCCGGATACCCCCGGGCGGTGAGCAGGGAGACGGGTCACCGCGCCGCCTTCATGTCCGACCTGAGAGCGGCGTCGGCTCGCTATCCGAAGGATGCCGGACTGGCCGCACTGATCGATGAGCTCCTTGCCCGGAGCGGTGACTTCGCGGCGCTGTGGGGCTCCGGGGTGGTAGGTGTGCACGAGCCCCTGACCAAGACGGTCCGGCACTCGAGCGTCGGCGAACTCACCCTCGACTGCGACATCCTCGCGGCGCTCGGCACCGATCTGCGGATCATGGCCTTCACCGTGGCGGAGGGTAGCGAGACCGCCGAGCGGCTGCGGCTACTGGAGGTCGTCGGCGTCCAGGGCTGACGGGCGTCGTCGCGTCCGGGCTCGACGGGCGCCGGAACGGACAGATGTGGGCCCGCAGCGCCGGGTCGGCCAGATAGCTGCGTCGGTGTCGCCGAGCGCATCCACCTGATCCAGCCATCTCACCTGCTCACGGAAGCGCGACCAGGTGGCCCGCCGGGCGGGCTTCTTCAGCCGGTTGAACGTCGACTCGCCGTCCGGCCCGACGACGAGCAGACCTTCCATCCGGGCCTGGCCGGCCTCGCCCATCCGCCGCAGGATCGTGGCGAAGCCTGACGCTGGCGCACCAGCTTGCGATGCGCCTTCGCGCTGCCGGAAGAGCCATGGTCCGGCCAGACGTCCTCGGCCGACTCCAGGCAACGCCGGACGTGGTCGACCACCACCTCGGGGATCTCGTCCGGGGACGGGAAGCGCGCCATCTTCTGAAAACACTTCAACGCCAGCACCAGCGCAAAGCACGATTCGGGGCTGCCAGTGCGCTTTTCGGCCCAGGCCACCTCTTCCGGCGAGGGCGTGAAGAACACGTGCAGCATCCGCGCCGACGTCAGCCGCTTGAACTGCGGATAGGCGGTCCGCTCGATCCACGTCATCCCAGGGCCGTCCCTCGCATCGATCCCGGCATCCAAGACGCCGGAACCGTAGCGACGATCAACCCCCACCGGATGGCGTGTTCACCAAACCGCAACCAACCCCAAGCGGAGGGTCACATCATCGGACGAACGAGCCCTCTGAGCAGCGCCTCAACGCTCCACTATCCCTTTCTCCCGTACTTGGTCCGCTCCCCGGGGTGGGGGGCATCGTGCGCCAGGGCGGTGGTCAGGTCGGCGAGGTGCCGGGAGACCGGGCCCAGGGTGAGCAGCCCGCTGCCCGCGCCGGCCGACTCGGCCGCCGCCGGGGTGAGCTCGGCGATGGCGCGGCGCATCAACGGCCGATCACCCACGGCGGCGGCCGCGCGTGCGGCCAGGCACCACAGGGCCTCGAACAGCAGGTCGCGGGGCGGGTCGGGCATCTCGCGCAACGCCGCGGCGGCCTCCTGGCACCGGCCCTCGGCCACCAGGACCACCGGACGGGCCCAGGGAGCGTACGGGCCCCAGCCGGCGCGTTCGCCGGCGGCCACAGGCGGCAGCCCATGCCGCACGCGCAGGCACAGAAGCGCCAGCGGCAGCAGTCCCCGCTCCAGCCCCGGCATCCCCGCGCCCTCCAGCCGGGTGGCGGCCCGCAGGTAGGCCGCCTCCACCTCGGCCACCGGCGCCTGCCCGGTCACATCCAGCCGCAGCGCCCGGTACCACTCGGTGAACACGCCCAGCAGCGGCAGCTCGTGGCGTTCGGCCAGGCGGTCCGCGGCGCGAGCGTGGGCGTCGGCCGCCGCGAAGTCGGCGAGCGCGCACCGGGCCTGCAGGCGGATGAGGTGCCCGAGCACCTCGTAGGTGGCCAGACCGTGCCGGGCCGCCAGGGTGACCAGTTCGGCGCCGATCTCGTCGCGGCGCGGTGCCAGCCCCGCACGCGCGAAACTCTGCATGAACGCGCCGTTGAGCGCGAAGGCCAGCAGGGCGGGATCGTCCAGACGGCGGGCGATCCGCTCGGCCTGGCGCGCGGCCTCGGGGCCCCGCGCCGCGCGGGTGCCGCGTGACTCCAGCGCGATCGTGGCCAGCAGACGGGCCCGGGCCGCCTCGTGCGCTCCCGGCGGCAGGGCGGCCAGCGTGCGCTCGGCCGCCGCCACGACCCGCGCCGCCTGCGGCGGGTCGTCCAGACGGGTCCAGATGGCCGGGACGTCGTAGGCGCCTATGACCCGGGCGGTCAGCTCGGGGTCGCCCAGTTCCTCCGCCGCCGTCACGGCGGCCACCCGGTGCCTGCGGGCGGCCTGGAGGCCGCCGCCTCCGGTGACCGCGAGGCTGCGCAGCAGGCCCACCGTCGACTCCAGGCGGGCCCGGGCACCGGAGGGCACGGCGCGGTCGTACACCGCGGCCGTCCGCGCCCACACCTCCGCCGCCGAGCCGGACACTCCCGGGGGATCGGGCGGCTCGGCCGCCCCGGCGGCACCAACGGCCGCCCCACCGGTCATCGCATCGGTCATCGCGATCGCATCGGACGCCGCATCGGACGCCGCGTCAGGTGCCGCATCGAGGACCGGATCGGTGATCGCCGCAGGCGCCGCAGCGGGGACCGCGTCGAAGGGCTCGTCCGGGGTCGAGGGCGGCTCTTGCGGCGAACCGGGCGCTGGAGGCGGCGCCACGTCCAGGGCAGGTGGTGCGGGAGTGAGGTGGTCGGCCTGGTGGAGGATGTCGGCTTCGAGCCGGCGGAGCGCGGGGCCCGGGTCCACGCCGAGTTGCTCGACCAGCAGTGTGCGTGCCCGCCGCAGGACGGCCAGGGCGTCGCCTTGCCGGCCGGCGCGGTACAGCGCCAGGGCCAGCAGCCGCCAGGCGTCCTCGCGCCAGGGGTGCTCGGTCACGTGGGCGTCCAGATCGGGCACCGCCTCGGCGGCCGGCCCCAGCGCCAGGCGGGTCTCGGCCTGGCGTTCCACGGCGTGCAGCCGCAGCTCGGCCAGGCGGGCACGCTCGGCGCGGGCCCAGTGCTCGGCGGTGAAGTCGGCGTAGGCAGGGCCACGCCACCAGCCGAGCGCCTCCTCCAGCCGGACGAGAGCCTGCGTGGGGGGCAGCGTGGCGGCGGCGGCCACCGCCTGTTCGAAGCGCCAGGCGTCCACCGAACCGGGATCGGCGCGCAGCGCGTACCCCGGGCCCTCGGTGACCAGCAGCCGGGAGGGCGCGCGGGGCGGGCGTTCGGGCTCAAGGGCGCGGCGCAACGCGGCGACGAACGTGCGCACGGCGCCGACCGCGCCCGCGGGCGGGTCCTCCCACAGGTCGTCGACCAGATGGGTGACCGGGACGACGCGGCGGCGGGCGACGACCAGCCGGGCCAGCACCGCGCGGTGCCGGGGGCCCTTCAGGGCGATCGCGGACCCAGCGCCGTCCCAGGCCGTCACCGGCCCGAGCACCCCGAACACGACCCGCACCTTCCGACCGTCCTTCCTTGGACATCCACCTGGCCTGGAGTCTCCCGTCCTTCCAGGCGTCCGGCCCCCTCCGGGGGTGTCGCCCCTGGCCACGGTAGCGCGCTGACCGGATGCTCATCCGGGCCCGGCACGCTGGTCAGTGCCGGTCCCCCGGGGTGCGATCAGCCGAACGGGGTCCATCCCTCCGCGGATCGACCGGCACCCGTTCCACCCGGCGGCGGCCATCGCCCTCGCAGACCGATCGGCAGCGGGCCGATCGGCGGCCGCCGCGTGGACACGGCGTCCACCGCTCACCCCGACCGGCACCGGTCGTCAACAGAAAAGGGCTCGATCATGGTCCCTGTCATCTCCGGTTTCGACTACCAGCGCGTCCCCGTCGCCGACGGCGTCCATCTCAACGTCGCCGTCGGCGGCTCGGGCAGTCCCGTCGTGCTTCTGCACGGCTTCCCGCAGACCCATCTGATGTGGCGGCACGTCGCCGCCGACCTGGCGGCCGGCCACACCGTGATCTGTCCCGACCTGCGAGGTTACGGCGCCAGCGACAAGCCCGCCGAGACCGGCCCGGCCGTCTACGCCAAGCGCACCATGGCCGCCGACATCGTCGCCCTGGCCCGCGCGCTCGGTCACGAGCGTTTCGCGCTGGCCGGGCACGACCGCGGGGCGTTGGTCGCCTTCCGCGCCGGGCTCGACCACCCTCAGGCGATCACCCACCTGGCCTGCCTGGACGTGCTGCCGACCTTGGACATGTGGGAGGCGATGCACGGCGTCGGCGCCGCCGTCGGCTTCCACCTCTATCTGATGTCCCAGCCGCCCGGCCTGCCGGAGCGGATGATCGCCGGTGCCGCGGACGCGTTCTTCGGCCACTTTCTCGACATCTGGGCCGGCGACCCGGGGGCGATCCCGGCCGAGGTCCGCGCGGCCTACCTGGAGGCGTCCCGGGGCGCCGTCGACTCGATCGTGGCCGACTACCGCGCTTCCGCCGGCATCGATGTCGTCCACGACCAGGCCGATCGGGACGCCGGTCACCGGCTGGGGATGCCGGTCGCCGTGCTTCAGCAGGACTGGGGGGCCGCGCTGGGGTTCGACGCGGCGGCCCTGTGGGGCGCCTGGGCCGCCGACCTGCGGCACAGCACGGTCGGCTGGGGCCACTTCATGGCCGAGGAGGCCCCCGCCGGCGTCGCCGGGGCGCTGCGCGATCTGCTGTCGCGCTGACCGGCGGGACCGGTTCGCGCGCGCGGCGGCGAGGACGGGGGCGGGACGGCGGTGCCCGGCCGGTCAGCCGGTGAAGTCGGCCACGTGGTCGCCCACCCAGGTGGCGAAGGTGCGAGGGGTGTGGCCGGTGAGCCGTTCGACGGCGTCGGTGAGGGGGACGGGACGGCCGTCATGGGAGCGCCAGAAGTTGACCAGGGCGTCGGCGTAGGGGCCGGGGATGTGGTCGGACATCTCACGCTTCCACTCTTGGGGACTGACGTGCGCGATCGTGGCGGACCGGCCGGTGATCGCGCCGATCATGTCGAGTTGCCGGCGGAAGGTGAGCGACTGCGGGCCGGTCAGGTGGAAGTGCCCGCCCCGGTGGCGCGGGTCGGTGAGCACCGTGCGGGCGGCCTCGGCCAGGTCGCGTTCGTGCAGAGGGTCGGTGTGGGCGTCGGGGTAGGGCAGGCTGACCGGGCGGCCGGCCCTGATGGGCCAGGACCACGCGGCGGCGTTGGAGGCGAACGAGCCCGGGCGCAGGAGCGTGGTGGCGATCGGCGCGGCCAGCAGGGCGGTCTCCACGTCCAGATGCGCCCTCGCCAGCGGGTCGCCGGCGGCGCCCGCTCCGAGGACCGACGCGGAGGACAGCAGGACGATGTGCTGGACGCCGGCGGTGACGGCGGCGTCGACGAACTCGCCGATGCGGGCGGCCTCGGCGTACAGGAAGACCGCGCCGACGCCGGACAGGGCGGCGGGGAAGGTCGCCGGATCCCGCAGGTCGCAGGCGACGGCCGGGACTCCGGCGGGGACCCGCAGCCGTTCGGGGGCGCGGGAGGCGACGCGCACGGGGTGCCCGCCGGCGTGCAGCAGGGCCAGCAGGTGGGTGGCGACCGCGCCGCGGCCGCCGGTGAGAAGGATCGGGCAGGTGTTCTCGGACATGACGAAGCACGCTCTCTCGTGAGAGATCAGACGGCCCGTCAAAGGGAGCCGCCGTGCCGGCCGGATGTCCCGACACGCCCGCGAACGGGCGCCGCACCTTACGCGGCAGAACCTACCACGCCCCCGCCCCTGGCCGCCCCTGGCCGCCCGGGGCCGGCCCGGCGGCCGCCTGTGCATGCGGGAGGTGCTCTCTGGGTCAAGGTGCTGTGGGAACCGCCGCGGCGGTCGCCGAGATGATGAACCGCGGCACACTACCTGCTGTGCGTTCCTCTGCGTTGATCTCTGTGACCCCTCTCCTGCCGGTGGTCCTGATCGCCCTGGTCGTGACGGGCGCCCTGGCGGCCTGGCTCGGCCGGCTCGGACATGGACGAGCGGTCCTCACCGCCTGCCTGCGGGCGGCCGCCCAACTCGGCGCGGTATCGGTGCTGATCGCCTGGGTGGTCGCCTCCTTCACGGACGCGGCGGGGTTCGTCGTGCTCATGTACGGCGTGGCCGCGTTCACCGCGGGCCGGCGCATCACTCGCGGCCGGAAGGCATGGTGGGCGGCGGTGCCGATCGCGGCGGGCGCCGCGCCGGTGCTGTCGATGCTCGCCGCGAGCGGGACGATCTCCATGGACGGCATCGTGGTGATCCCGATCGCGGGGATCGTGCTGGGTGGCTGTCTGAGCGCTACCTCCCTCGCCGGACGCCGAGCCGTGGAGGAGCTGGTCCAGCGAAGAGGAGAAGTGGAGGCGGCGCTGGCGCTGGGCTTCCTCCCCAGGGAGGCGGCGGTGGAGATCTGCCGCCCGGCGGCGGCCCAGGCACTGCTACCCGCGCTGGATCAGACCCGGACTGTGGGGCTGGTCACTCTTCCTGGCGCCTTCGTGGGGGTGCTGCTCGGTGGGGCGAGCCCGGTCGAGGCCGGAGTCGTGCAACTCGTTGTCCTGGTGGCTCTGCTGGCCGCCGAGGCGGTGGCGACCCTGGTGACGACCGAGATGGTCGCGCGTGGGTGCTTTACGTGAGCCACCCGCCTCTCGCGTCCTCGCCAACACCCTCGACTCCTACCTGATGCGCATCCGCCGAAAACTCGCCGAAATCGGATAACCCTCGGCGATCGTCACGGTCCGCGGCGTGGGCTACACGGCCACGTGATCCGCCGCAAACTGGTCGCCGCGGCGACCGTCACCCTCGCCGTGGCGCTGCTGACTCTGACGGCGCGACGGTGGCCTGGTCGAACTGCGCCTCCCCGCCGCCTGACCGTCTGTACGCGTCCTCCTTGCGGATCCGTGCGGCGACGGCCACCTGGTTACAGGCGCGCATCGACCGCCGAAGCGCACGACGATCCTGACGGCGACCGGACACGATGGACGGCCGGAGAGCCGGCTCCGCGGCGATCGCGTGCCGTGATGGATTGACTACCGTACGTAGTATCGCTGCCATGGGAACGGTTCTCGGCTTTCTGAGCCGCCGATCCGGCGCTCGTCTTCAGTGGCGCTGGGTCGGCTGGCTGGGGCTCATTCTCGGCGCGTGCGCCGCCGGGGAGGTGGCCGAGCCGATACTGCCCGCGCCTCATCTGCTGGTCCCGTTGGTGGCCGGGCTGGCTCTGGCCGTCAGCGGGCTCACCGCCGACCAGGTTCCCGGCCGTCTCAACCGCGGCTGCCAAGCCGTCCTCGGGGTACTGATGGGTGGCTATCTCGACCCCCACACCGCACCTCAGGCCGCGGCCGAGGTCCTTCCGCTGGCCGCTGTCACCATGGTCACCATCGGGCTCAGCCTGGCCGCCGCCGCGATCATGGCGCGTACGGGCCGCATCGACCGCGCGAGCGCGACTCTCGGCATGGTCGCCGGCGGCTCGGCAGCAGTGATCTCCAGCGCGGCCGACTTCGACGCCGATCCGCGGATCGTCGCATTCCTGCAGTATCTGCGCGTCGCTCTGGTCGCCACCACCACCCCCGTCCTGGTGCACTGGTTGCTCGCCCCCCACCCGGCGGCAGGCACCGCCGCAGTGGCCCATCCGTCGGCCTGGAGCCTGGTCACCGGCGATGATCAAGGCATCGGGCTGGTTCTGCTGGCCGCCGTCGCACTCACCGGCACCCTGACCGGCCGCGGCCTTCGCCTGCCGAGCCCCGCCCTGCTCGGCCCGATGCTTTTGACCGCCGCCATCACCGCCAGCGGCGCCCTCAGCGGTTTCACCCCGACCGGCCCTCTGCGAACCGCTGTGTTCACCATCGTCGGCCTGGACATCGGCCTGCGCTTCACCCGTCCCACCTTGGCACACATGCGGCGCCTGCTGCCGCTGGCCTTGGCCTGCACCATGTCGATCATGGCGGTCTGCGCCGTTCTGGCCTGGCTGCTCTCGGTGATGGCACACATCCCCTTCACCGACGCCTACCTCGCCACCACCCCCGGCGGCGTCAACGCCGTCCTCACCACCGCCGCCGCCACCCACGCCGACGTCTCCCTGATCTCGGGCGTGCAGAGCCTGCGGCTGTTCGCCATGGTCCTGCTCGCGCCCCTGTTCATCCGCCTGACCATCTCTCGGCCGCCCCGCCCCGGGCCCGCCACCGGACATCGGCATGCCGGTAACCGACGAACCGGTGGATCCGGTCGTTCCACCGGCTGAAGTCAGGGGCCGGTCGAAGATCCAAGCGCGACGCGGCGGGTGTGACTCCCCTCAGGCGGGTGGGGCGGCGAGCATGGCGTGGGTGGCCTCTTCGACGATCTGGCGCATGAACCGCTCGGCGGTGGCGGCGTCGCCCGCCTGCACCGCCTGGGCGACCTCGGCGTGCCAGCGGATCGCCGCCGGCTCGGGGTGGGCGGGCATCAGGTGGTGGTGGGTACGGCCGGCGAGCACCTCGGCGACCACGTCGGCGAGGGCCGCGAGCATCTCGTTGCCGCAGGCCTCCAGCAGGGTGCGGTGGAACAGGATGTCGGCCCGCAGGTAGGACTCCAGGTCGCCGGACCTGCCGTGCACGGCCATGCTCATGACCGCGCCGGTGAGCAGCCCGCACTGCTCGGGGGTGGCGTTGCGGGCGGCCAGGGCGGCGGCCACCGGTTCGACGCCGCGGCGCAGCTCGCCCAGGGAGCGCAGCTGCCCGTCGCGGTCGCCGCCGGACAGCCGCCAGCGGATGATGCGCGGGTCGAACAGGTTCCAGCGGGCGCGCGGGGCGACGGTGACCCCGACGCGGCGCCGGCTGGACACAAGGCCCATCGACTCCAGCACCCGGATTGCCTCGCGGACCACCGATCGGGAGACCCCGAAGCGGTGTTCGAGCTGCTCGATGCGCAGCACGTGGCCGGCGGGGAGCGCGCCGGAGGTGATCTGGACGCCGAGGCCGTCCAGGACGCTGCCGTGCCGACCGCTATTGGTCTGGTCTTTGGCTCCCACGGCCGCCAATCCTCCCATGGGAAGGCCTCTGGGCCGCACCACCGCCAGTAAAGTATGACTAATTAGCACGTCACTCTTGATTAAGGATGATTATTCGTGACAGGCTGTGCGACAGCCCGTTCGAGAGGCCCGTCATGAACCCCACAGATCCTCCGCCCCCGACTTCCCCCGGCGCCGCGGCGCAAACCCCGCCGCTGCTGGTCGTCATGGGGGTCACCGGCTCGGGTAAGACGACCGTCGGCGCCGCGCTGGCCCAGCGCCTGCGGGTGCCGTTCGCCGACGCCGACGACTTCCACAGCCCCGCCAGCATCGCCAAGATGTCGGCGGGCATCCCGTTGGACGACGACGACCGGCTGCCCTGGCTGCGCTCGATCGGCGCCTGGCTGGCCGCGCACGCCGCGGGCGGCGGCGTGGTGAGCTGCTCGGCGCTCAAGCGCTCCTACCGCGACGTGCTTCGCGAATCGGCGCCGCAGGTCTGCTTCGTCCACCTGGCCGGAGACCAGCAGGTCGTGAGCCGGCGGGTGGCCGGGCGGCCCGGGCACTTCATGCCCGCCTCCCTGGTCGCCTCCCAGTTCGCGACCCTGGAGCCGCTGCGGCCCGACGAGCACGGTGTCGTGCTCGACCTGACCCACGACGTCGACCGGCTCGTGGAGGACTACCTCGCCGCCGCCTCCCCCGGCGGCGCGCCACCGCCCGCCGACCCCGGCGGTGCCGGTGGTGCCGGTGGTGCCGCGGGCCGCGGAGAACGGTCATGAACGCCACACTGCTCGCGCTGGCCCCCGCCGGCGGCGCCGCGGTGCCGGCCGGACGCCTGCTGCCGGCCGCGCTGATCGGCATCGCGGTGATCGTGCTGCTGATCACGCGCTTCAAGCTGCATCCGTTCCTCAGCCTGACCATCGGCTCGCTGGTCGTCGGCGCCGTCGCCGGCCTCGCCATGTCGGATGTGATCACCAGTTTCACCGACGGCTTCGGCAGCACGGCGGCCGGCGTCGGCACGCTGATCGCGCTGGGGGCGATGTTCGGCCGGCTGCTGGCCGACTCCGGCGGCGCCGACGAGATCGTCGACACCATCGTCGGCCGCTCCAGCCCCCGCACCCTGCCCTGGGCGATGGCGGCGGTGGGCGCCATCATCGGCCTGCCGATGTTCTTCGAGATCGGGCTCGTGCTGCTGATGCCGGTGATCTTCCTGGTGTCGCGCCGCTCGGGCCTGCCGCTGATCAGAGTCGGTATCCCCGCCCTTGCCGGACTGTCGGTGATGCACGGCCTGGTGCCGCCGCACCCGGGGCCGCTGGTCGCCATCGACGCGCTCAAGGCCGACCTCGGCCTGACTCTGGGCCTCGGCGTGCTGGTCGCGCTGCCCACCGTGGCCATCGCCGGCCCGCTGTTCGCTCGCTACGCCTCCCGCTGGGTGCAGGTGCCGGCGCCGGAGCTGTACGACGCGCGCGAGCAGGAGCCGTCCGCGCGGCGGCCCTCGTTCGGGGTGACCGTGGCCACCGTGCTGCTGCCGGTGGTGCTGATGATGGGCAAGGCCGTCGCCGACCTGCTGGCCGCCAAGGGCACCGCGGTGCGCACCGCGCTGGACTTCCTGGGCACGCCGCTGGTCGCGTTGCTCATCGCGGTCATCGTGGCGATCTTCACGCTGGGGCGCGGCGGCGCGATGGACCGCAAGGCGATCACCGCGTCGCTGGAGGCCTCGCTGCCGCCGATCGCCGGCATCCTGCTCATCGTCGCGGCCGGCGGCGGGTTCAAGCAGACGCTGGTCGACACCGGCATCGGCAAGCTGGTGGCCGACTGGGTGCAGCACAGCGGCCTTTCGGTGCTGCTGCTGGCCTGGCTGGTCGCGGTGCTGATCCGCCTTGCCACCGGGTCGGCGACGGTGGCGACCGTCACCGCCTCGGGCATCCTGGCCCCGCTGGTCACCACGCTGGGCGCCGGGCAGACCTCGCTGCTGGTGCTGGCGATCGGCGCGGGGTCGCTGTTCTTCTCCCACGTCAACGACGCCGGGTTCTGGCTGGTGAAGGAGTACTTCGGGCTGAGCGTCGGCCAGAACCTCAAGACCTGGTCGGCGATGGAGACGGTGATCTCGGTGGTCGGCCTGCTGCTGGTGCTGGCCCTGGACCTGGTCGTGTGACCGCGGCGCCGCCGGCCTCCCGCGTCCGCGGCGAGCGCCGCTCGGGTGGGCCCGGCACCTGCTAGCCTCACAAGGCGTTCGCCTCCTTTTATGAACATTCGTCCTGTTCGTAGAGGGGCGAATCGTAGTCAGGTGACGGACGGCTGATAGGGGCGAGGAGCCGGTGGAGATCGAGCAGACCGCACTCCCGGGGATAGGGCTCAAACACGAGTTCACCACCCAGCACGGCCGCAGGATCGCGGTGGTGTCCCACCGCAGCGGCCGCCGGGATCTGGTCATCTACGACCGGCACGACCCCGACCGGGCGTGTGAGGCCATCCAGCTCAACGACGAGGAGGCCGACGCCCTGGTCGAGCTGCTCGGCGCCCCGCGCATCGTCCAGCGGCTCAACGCCCTGCACCGCGAGGTCGAAGGGCTGGTCAGCGTCCAGCTTCCCCTGGCCGAGGACTCCCCCTACGCGGGACGGCCGATGGGACAGGCGCGCGTGCGCACCCGCACCGGCGCCTCCATCGTGGCGGTCGTGCGGGGCGGGCAGGTGCACACCAGTCCCACCCCCGACTTCCCGCTCGCCGGCGGCGACGTGGTCGTCGTCGTCGGAGACCTGGAGAGCACCGCCGCCGTCGCCGACATCCTCGCCGGCGGATAGGCCGGCGTGCACACCGCGAGCCTTTTCATCGAACTCGGCGGCACCGTACTCGTCCTCGGCGTGCTCGGCGCCCTGGCGCTGCGCGCCGGCATCTCCCCCATCCCGCTGTACCTGCTGGCCGGGCTGGCGTTCGGCCAGGGCGGCATCCTGCCCCTGGCCACCAGCGAGGACTTCATCGCCGTCGGCGCCGAGATCGGCGTGGTCCTGCTGCTGCTCACCCTCGGCCTTGAGTACAACGCCGACGAGCTGATGGCCAGCCTGCGCGGCAACGCCCGCGGCGGGCTGTTCGACCTGGTGCTCAACGCCGCGCCGGGCGCGGTGGTCGCGCTGCTGCTAGGCTGGGGCCCGGTGGCGGCCGTGGCGATGGCCGGGGTCACCTACGCCACCTCCTCGGGCATCACCGCCAAAGTGCTGTCCGACCTCGGCTGGATCGGCAACCGGGAGACCCCCGTGGTGCTGTCGCTGCTGGTGTTCGAGGATCTGACGATGGCGTTGTACCTGCCGGTGCTGACCGCCATCCTGGCCGGGGTGAGCCTGGCCGCCGGCGCGGTCACCGTGGCGATCGCCCTGGGCACGGCCGGAGTGGTGCTGCTGGTGGCCCTGCGCTTCGGCCGTCTCATCGAGACCTTCGTCGCCAGCCCCAACTCCGAGGTGCTGCTGCTGAAGGTGATGGGCCTGGCGCTTCTGGTCGCCGGCGTCGCCCAGCAGCTCCAGGTGTCGGCGGCGGTCGGGGCGTTCCTGGTCGGCATCGCGCTGTCGGGCGAGCTGGCCCACGAGGCGCGGGCGCTGCTGATCCCGCTGCGCGACCTGTTCGCCGCGGTGTTCTTCGTGTTCTTCGGGCTGCAGACCGACCCGGCGGCGATCTGGCCGATGGCCGGGCTGGCGGCCCTGCTGGCCGTGGTCAGCATGGCCACCAAGCTGGCCACCGGCGCCTACGCCGCCCGGCGGGCCGGCGTCGCCAGGGCCGGGCAGGCCCGGGCCGGGATCGCGCTGATCCCGCGCGGGGAGTTCAACATCGTCATCGCCGGCCTTGCGGTTGCGGCCGGCGCGCACCGCGACCTCGGGCCGCTGGCGGCCGGGTACGTGCTCATCCTGGCGGCCTTCGGCCCGCTGGCCGCGCGGCTGCTGCAGCCTCTCATCAGCGCCATCGCCCGCCGCGCCGCCTGAACAGCTCCCCCTGCGCGCGGGTCCTCCTGCGCGGGTCCTCCTGCGCGGGGCTACCGCAGTTGGGCGCGGCGGCGGGTGAGGTAGGCGATCTCGCCGGTGTTGCCGGCCAGCTCGATGGCCCGGTCGTAGGCCGCGCGTGAGTGCCGGCTTCGGCCCAGCCGGCGCAGCAGGTCGGCGCGGGTGGCGTGGTAGGCGTGATAGCCGGCCAGCGCCTCGGCGAGGCGGTCGACGATGGCCAGCGCCACCTCCGGCCCGTCGAGCTCGGCCACGGCGATGGCCCGGTTGAGGGCGATGATCGGCGAGGGGTCGAGGCGGACGAGCTGATCGTAGAGGGCCAGGACCTGCGACCAGTCGGTGTCGCGGATGTCACGGGCGGAGGTGTGCACGGCGTTGATCGCCGCGAGGATCTGGTAGCGACCCGGAGCCGCCCCCGCGGCGGCGGCGGCCAGGCGCTCGCGCACCAGCCGGTGCCCCTCGGCGATCAGCGCCGCGTCCCAGGCCCCGCGGTCCTGCTCGTGGAGGGCGACCAGTTCGCCGCCGGCCGAGATCCGGGCGGGGCGGCGCGCCTCGGTGAGCAGCATCAGCGCCAGCAGCCCGGCCACTTCTCCGTCCTGCGGCAGCAGCGCGCGGATCAGGCGGGTGAGCCGGATCGCCTCGCAGGTCAGGTCGTGTCGCAGGGGATCGGTGTCAGGGCCGCTGGCCAGGTAGCCCTCGTTGAACACCAGGAACAGCACGGCCAGGACGCCGCAGACACGCGCCGGCAGGTCGTCGGCGGCCGGCATCCGGTAGGGGATGCCGGCCGCCTTGATCTTGGCCTTGGCGCGGGTGATGCGCTGTTCCATGGTGGCCGGCCGCACCAGGAAGGCACGGGCGATCTCGGGCACGGTCAGACCGCCGACCATGCGCAGCGTCAACGCCACGCGCGCTTCCACCGCCAGCGCCGGGTGGCAGCAGGTGAAGATCAGCCGGAGCCGGTCGTCGTCGATGGCGCCAAGCGGCTCGGCTGGGATGTCGTCGTGCAGCATCTGAGCCTCCTTGTGCTTGTCGTCGCGTTTGTTCTCCCGACGGATCCGGTCGATGGCCTTGCGGTTGGCGGTGGTGGTCAGCCACGCGCCCGGGTTGGGGGGCGGGCCGTCGGCCCGCCACCGCTCGACGGCGGTCGTGAACGCCTCGGCCGCCGCCTCCTCGGCGATGTCGAGGTCGCCGAAGCGCCTGGTCAAAGCGGCCACCACCCGCGCCCACTCGTCGTGGTGGGCACGGGTCATCACCTCGTCGACGTCGTTCACTGGAACGGCCGCACCTCGATCTTGCGATCGCAGACCTTCGAGGCCTCGGCGGCGAGCTTGAGCGCCACATCCAGATCGGGGGCCTCCCACACCCACACCCCGGCGAGGTACTCCTTGGACTCAAGGAAAGGCCCGTCGCTGAACACCGCCCGCTCGTCGCGGTTGTCGACGACCGTGGCCACATCCGGGTCCGCGAGTCCGCCCGAGAAGACCCAGTAGCCCTCGGCGATCAGTCGCTCGTTGAACGCGCTGATGGCGGGCCGCCTGTCGGTGCTGCCGGGATCGCTCTTGTCGTCGATCACGGAAACCAGGTATCGCATCTGCCGATCATCTCCTGTGGTGTCGAAACAGCGTGGTCGGGTGGCGGGGGCCTTCAGGCCGCCGCACACCTCGGGCGCCCGGCCGGCCGGTGGAACCTGGATCGTCGCGCCCTTCGGAGCCGGCGCGCGACTCCACCGGCTCGAGCGCGAGGTCCGGGCTCGTCCGCGGGAACGGTCTGGCGGCCCGGCCGAGCTTCATGATCGTGGTTCCCTCGCCTCGGCGCCGCCCCTTGCGGGCGGCCTCACCCCTGCTACGAAGACCGCCGCCCCGATCCGACACATCCCTGGCGGACTTGTCCGAAGAACTTTCCGGGACGCCGGTCGTCGGTGATCCGCCGGCACGACGGTGTCGCGGCGACCGCGCCGCTCCTGCTGAGCGCGCCCGGTCGCGGGCAGGCCCACGGACCGGGCCGATCGCGGAGATCTGGACCGGTGGTGGCGGGCGTCGGACTGCTCGGGGCGAGGGCCGGCCTGCCAGGGTCAGGCCGACAGGGCGCGGCCGTCGCGGGCGGCCTCCTGCTCGGCGCAGGCGGCGGCCAGCTCGTCCAGCGACACCCCAAGGGCGGTGGCCAGGGCGACCACGGTGAAGAACGCCGGGGTCGGCGCCCGGCCGGTCTCGATCTTGCGGAGCGTCTCGGCCGACACCCCGGCCGCCGCGGCGACCTCGACCATGCTGCGCTCGCCGCGGGCCCGGCGCAGCAGAGCGCCGAACCGCTCTCCGCGCCGCCGTTCCCAGGGGGCCAAAGGAGTCCTCACCATGACCGTGATACTAATACCGGTATAAGTATTGGCGCGCATCGGGGCGCCCGCGACACGGGAGCGGTAGGGATGGTCGAGATCAAAAGCGACAAGGACCTGGACGGGATGCGGGAGGCCGGGCGCGTGGTGGCCCGCGCGCTGGCCGCCGTCCGCGAGGCGGCGGCCGTCGGGGTGTCCCTGCGGGAGCTGGACCAGGCGGCGCGCGCGGTGCTGGATGAGGCCGGGGCCCGCTCGCCGTTCCTCGGATACCGTCCCTCCTTCGCGCCCACGCCGTTCCCCGCCGTCATCTGCACCTCGGTCAACGACGCGCTCGTGCACGGCATCCCCACCGGCTACCGGCTGCGCGACGGCGACCTGGTCAGCATCGACTGCGGCGCCGAACTGGACGGCTGGACCGGCGACGCCGCGATCAGCTTCACCGTCGGCACCCCGCGCCCGGCCGACCTGCGGCTGATCGAGGCCACCGGGCGGGCCCTGGCGGCCGGCATCGCCGCGGCCGTCCCGGGCAACCGCGTCGGCGACATCTCCCACGCCATCGGCGCCGTCGCCGGCGCGGCCGGCTGCGGCATGCCCGCCGACTTCGGCGGACACGGCATCGGCCGGCGCATGCACGAGGACCCCCACGTGCCCAACCGGGGGCGTCCCGGCCGCGGCTATCCCCTGCGCCCCGGGCTGGCCCTGGCCATCGAGCCCATGCTCATGGCCGGCGGGCGCGACGCCTACCGCACCGCCTCCGACGGGTGGACCCTGCGCACCCTGGACGGCAGCCGCGCGGCGCACATCGAGCACACCGTCGCCGTCACCGACCAGGGCCCGCGCATCCTCACCCTCCTTTGACCCAGGGGCGCCGCGCCGCGGCCCCCGCGGCCGGGGCGGGCTCAGCCCCGTCCGCGCCGCCGCCAGGCCAGGCCGCAGATCACGGCGGCGCCGACGGCCAGGTGCACGCCGATCAGCCGCAGCGTGCTCGCCACGCCGACGGCCTGGCCGAGCGGCCCGGCCAGCGACAGCAGCAGCACGGCCACCGCGACGACGGTGAAGACCAGGCGCGGCCGCGCGGTGAACCGTTCCAGCACCGCCAGCAGTGCCCAGGCGGCCAGCCCGGCCGCCAGGCCCGCCGCCGCCGCCGCGCCCGGCCCGACCCGCTGGACGGCGTCCCCGGCGCGGACGGTGAGGTCCACGCCGGACGCCGGGCCGGCCAGTGCCCACGCCGCTACGGCCGTGAGGGTGGCGCCGGCGACGCTGAGCAGGGCCCGGCGGGCGCTCGTGCGGCCTTCGCGCGTGGACCCGGCGCGGGCGGGGGTGGTCTGGGTGGACACGTGCGTCCCCTCTCGGGCGGGCGGACCGCCGTCCCGCGCGCCACCGGATGGTGGGCGCCGCGGCCGGTCCGCCTGTTGTTCTGAACGCCAGCCTGGCCGACCGCGCCCTGTTCCCGCCTCGGCCGCCCGGCCACGGCGACCACCACCGCGGCAGGGGGGCGGCTACGACTTTGGTAGGTGCCGCCGCCGGGGTGGGCGCGGTTAGCCTGGCCCGGTGGAAGAGCACGAGTTCGACTGCCGGCCGCAGGCCCTCTCCGGCCGCTCCGCAGCCGCCGCGGTGGCCGGGGTGCTCGCGGCCATGGGCGCGCTGGTGGCGCTGACGATCTGGGCCCGCGCCGGCACGGCGGCGCTGGTGCCCGCGCTGGACCTCACCGCCGGGGTGATCGGCTGGGCGCTGTCGCCGGTCCTGCTGTGGCGGCCGGTGGCCGGCGCGGCGGTGCTCACCGCGCTGGCGGCGCTGTCACCGGCGGCCACCCCGCCGGCCACGCTGGGCGCCCTGCAGGTGGCCAGGCGGCGCCCGTTCCCCCTGGCCGCCGCCGTCGCGACCGCCGGGATCGCCGCGCACGCCGTCCAAGGGCTGTGGCGCCCGAGCGGCGGCATCTCCTACCTGTGGTGGTTGGTGCTGGTCGCCGCCGCCTACGGCGCCCTCACCGGGTGGGGCGCCACGGCCCGGGCGCGTGCCCTGCTGGTGGCCTCGCTGCGCGAGCGGGCGGCGCGCGCCGAGGCCGAGCAGGGCCGCCGGGTGGCCGAGGCCCGCATGCTCGAGCGCACCCGCGTGGCCCGCGAGATGCACGACGTGCTCGCCCACCGGCTGTCGCTGCTGGCCACCTACGCCGGAGCGCTCGAGTACCGGCCCGACTCCCCGCCCGAGCGGCTCGCCCACGCCGCCGGCGTGGTCCGCGCCGGGGTCCACCAGGCGCTGGAGGAGCTGCGCCAGGTGATCGGCCTGCTGCGCGAGGACGACGACGGCGGCCAGGAGGGCGCCGGCGGGCGACCACAGCCCGCGCTGGGCGACGTGCCCCGCCTGGTGGAGGAGTCCCGCGACGCCGGCGAGCTGGTGCGCGTGCGCGACGGGGTGCAGGAGCCGGGCGCCCTGCCCGCCGCCACCGCGCGCACCGCCTACCGGGTCGTCCAAGAAGGGCTGACCAACGCCCGCAAGCACGCCACCGGGCGCCCCGTCCAGGTGGTCCTGGAGGGCCGGCCCGGCGAGCGGCTGGTCATCGACATCAGCAACCCGCTGCCGCGCGGGGCGGCCGGACCGCCGCTGACGCCGGGCACCGGCACCGGGCTGGTCGGGCTGACCGAGCGGGTGCACCTGGCGGGCGGCCGGCTGGACCACCAGGTCACCGCCGGCGGGGAGTTCCGGCTGCACGCGTGGCTGCCGTGGCCGGCGTGACCCGCCCGCTGCGCGTCCTGATCGTCGACGACGACGCGCTGGTGCGCGCCGGGCTGTCGATGATGCTCGACGGCATCCACGGCATCACCGTGGTCGGCGAGGCCGCGGACGGCGCGCAGGTGCCGGCCGCCGCCGACGCGCACGCCCCCGACGTGGTGCTGATGGACCTGCGCATGCCGAACGTGGACGGCATCGCCGCCACCCGCGCGCTGCGCCGCCGCCCGCGCCCGCCGGAGGTCATCGTGCTGACCACCTTCGACACCGACGAGAACATCCTGCACGCGCTGCGCGCCGGGGCCGGCGGCTTCCTGCTCAAGGACACCCCGCCCGCGCAGATCGTCCAGGCCGTGCTCCAGGTCGCCGCCGGGGAGCCCATCCTGTCGCCGCGCGTCACCCGGCGGCTCATGGACCGGGTGGCCACCCAGGCCGGGGCCTACCAGCGGGCCCGTACCGCGCTGGCCGCCCTGAGCCCCCGTGAGCAGGACGTGGTCCTCGCCGTCGCGCGCGGAAGCGCCAACGCCGAGATCGCCGCCGAGCTGCTGATGAGCGTGGCCACGGTCAAGGCGCACGTCTCCAGCGTCCTTGCCAAGCTCGGCCTGGACAACCGCACCCAGATCGCGCTGCTCGCCCACGACGCCGGACTGGCCTGAGCCCGCGGCGGGCCGCCCGGTAGGGCCGACCCGGCGGGCCGCGCCGCCCGGCCGATGTGCTGGACTGGTATCAGGGCTGTCCATGCGTCCATCGGGGCCGTCCATGCGTCCGCTGCACCAATGGCCGATCACCACGCGCCTGACGCTTCTCGCCGGCGTCGCGGCGGCGGCGCTGTGCGTGCTGAGCGCCACGGTGCTGATGGTCGCGATCCACCGCCTGGCCACCCAGTACCTCACCGAGGAGGTCGCCGCGGCGACCGAGCGCGTGGTCTACCAGGTCGAACGGCACGAGCTGCACAACCCCATCGCCCACAGCCAGATCCGCGACATCCAGGTCGTGGACCCGCAGGGCAGGATCGTCGCCGCGAGCCGGGAACTGCAGGGCGCGCCGCGCATCGCGACCTTCGTCCCCGAAGGGGCCAGGAACATGGCCACGCGGATCGTGTGCGACCGCGGCCTCGCCCGCGGCGGGTGTGACATCGTGGTCGCGCAGGAGGCCTACCGCGACGGCAAGGACATGATCGTCTACAGTGGCGCGCCCGCCGTCCCGCCCTTGGTCCACTCCGAGCTGGCCATGACCATGGCCGGCGGCGTGGTCGTCTTCACCACGCTCATCACCTACGGCACCTACCGGACCGTCCGCGGCTCGCTGCAGCCGGTGGACGCCATCCGCGCCGAACTCGACGAGATCAACGCCATGTCCCTGGACCGCAGGGTGCCCTCGCCCCCGCAGCGCGACCAGATCCGCGACCTGGCCGACAGCGTCAACCACACCCTGGAGCGGCTGCAGGAGGCACTGGAGCGGCAGCGCCGGTTCGCCTCCGACGTCTCCCACGACCTGCGCAGCCCCGTCACCGCCATGCGCGTGCAGGTGGAGGAGGCCATGATGGGGCCCGAAGAGGGCATCGACGAGGTCACCGGCAAGAACCTGCTGGGCAACCTGGACCGCCTGCAGGCCATCATCGCCGACCTGCTGGTCCTGGCCCGCCTGGACGCCGCGACGCAGGGCGCCCGCGACCCGGTCGACCTGGCCGAACTGGTCCGCGGCGAGGTGCGCGCCCGCCACCCCTCGGCCATCCGGATCGACTGCGACCTGCGGCCCGGGGTGGTGGTGCTGGGCGATCGGCTGCGGCTCACCAGGTTGCTGTCCAACCTGCTGGCCAACGCCGAACGGCACGCCGAGTCCACGATCACCGTCACGGTGGCGCGAAGTGGCGGCGGACCGGGCTCGCAGGGCGGCGAGGCGACGCTTTCGGTGGTGGACGACGGCGCGGGAATCCCGGCCGGCAGCCGCGAGAGCGTCTTCCAGCGGTTCGTGCGCCTGAGCGAGGGCCGCCGCAGGGATCCGGGCGGCACGGGCCTGGGCCTGCCCATCGCCCGGCAGATCGCCGAGATGAGCGGCGGCACCCTGACCATCGAGGACAGCCCGCGCGGCGCCCGCCTGGTCCTGCGCCTGCCCGCCGCCGCACCGCCCCGCTGAACGGCGCCCCGTAGCCCCGCAGCGCCGCAGCGCCGCACGCCCCAGCGCCCCGGCGCCCGTGCTGCGGAAGGGCACGGGCGCGGCGTGCGCGGCCTGCGGGGGTCAGTGCTGCCAGCTCCAGTCGCGGACCTCGGGCAGGTCCTCGCCGTACTCGCGGGTGTGCGCGCGGGCCCGCGTCCGGGCGTCGGCCATCTCCTGCCGCAGGTGGCCGCAGCGCTCCGACAGGCCCGGGACGCGGTCGATGACGTCCATCACCAGGTGGTAGCGGTCGATGTCGTTCATCATCGCCATGTCGAAGGGCGTGGTGGTGGTGCCCTCCTCCTTGTAGCCGCGCACGTGCAGGTGGTGGTGCCCGTGGCGCCGGTAGGTCAGCCGGTGGATCAGCCACGGGTAGCCGTGGAAGTTGAAGATGACCGGCTTGTCGGCGGTGAGCAGCGCGTCGTAGGCGGTGTCGGTCAGGCCGTGGGGGTGCTCGGTGTCCGGCTGCAGCCGCATCAGGTCCACCACGTTCACCACCCGCACCCTCAGGTCGGGCAGGTGGCGGCGCAGCAGGTCGGCGGCGGCCAGCGTCTCCAGGGTCGGCACGTCCCCGGCGCAGGCCAGCACCACGTCCGGTTCGGCGCCCTGGTCGGTGGAGGCCCACGGCAGGATGCCCAGGCCGCGGGTGCAGTGCAGGATCGCCTCCTCCATCGGCATCAGGTCCAGCACCGGCTGCTTGCCGGCGACCACGACGTTGACGTAGTCGCGTGAACGCAGGCAGTGGTCGGCGACCGAAAGCAGCGTGTTGGCGTCCGGCGGCAGGTAGACGCGCACCACCGTGGCCTTCTTGTTGACCACCACGTCCAGGAAGCCGGGGTCCTGGTGGCTGAAGCCGTTGTGGTCCTGGCGCCAGACGTGCGAGCTGAGCAGGTAGTTCAGCGAGGCGACCGGCCTGCGCCAGGGGATCTTGCGGCAGGTCTCCAGCCACTTGGCGTGCTGGTTGAACATGGCGTCGATGATGTGGATGAACGCCTCGTAGGAGGTGAACAGCCCGTGGCGGCCGGTGAGCAGGTAGCCCTCCAGCCAGCCCTGGCACAGGTGCTCGCTCAGCACCTCCATCACCCGGCCCTCGGGGGACAGGTGCTCGTCGGTGGGCAGCCGCTCGGCCTCCCACACCCGGCCGGTCACCTCGAACGCCGCGCCCAGCCGGTTGGAGGCCACCTCGTCGGGGCCGAGCAGGCGGAAGTTGGCGGGGTTGGCGGCGATGATGTCGCGCACCAGCGCGCCCAGCACCCGCGTCGGCTCGCTGGCCGCGGTGGCCGGCGCCTTGACCTCGACGGCGTAGTCGCGGAAGTCGGGCAGTCTGAGCGGCTGGAGCAGCTCGCCGCCGTTGGCGTGGGGGTTGGCGCTCATGCGGCGCGGCCCCTCGGGCACCGTGGCGAGCACCTCGGCCACCGGGCGGCCGCGCTCGTCGAACAGCTCCTCGGGGTGGTAGGAGCGCATCCACTCCTCCAGCGCGGCCAGCTTGCCGGGGTCGTCGCGGACCGCCGACAGCGGCACCTGGTGGGCGCGCCAGGTGCCCTCCACCGGCAGCCCGTCGACCTGCTTGGGGCCGGTCCAGCCTTTGGGCGTGCGCAGGATGATCATGGGCCAGCGGCCGCCGCCGCCGGCCTTGACCTCGGCGATCTGGTCGAACACCGTGTCCAGCGTCTCGGCCATGAGCCGGTGCATGACCGCCGGGTCGTCACCGGCCACGATGTGCGGGCGGTAGCCGTACCCCTCCATGAGCTTGACCAGCTCCGGCTCGGGGATGCGCGACAGCACCGTCGGGTTGGCGATCTTGTAGCCGTTGAGGTGCAGGATCGGCAGGACCGCCCCGTCCCGCGCCGGGTTGACGAACTTGTTGGAGTGCCAGCTGGCGGCCAGCGGGCCCGTCTCGGCCTCGCCGTCGCCGACGACGCACGCCACCACCAGGCCGGGATTGTCGAAGGCGGCGCCGTAGGCGTGGGCCAGAGAGTAGCCGAGCTCGCCACCCTCGTGGATGGAGCCGGGCGTCTCGGGCGCCACATGGCTCGGGATGCCGCCGGGGAAGGAGAACTGGCGGAACAGCCGGCGCATCCCGTCCTGGTCCTGGGAGACCTCGGGGTAGACCTGCGAGTAGCTGCCCTCCAGCCAGGCGTGCGCGACCGCGGCCGGGCCGCCGTGCCCGGGACCGGCGATGTAGATCATGTCCTGGTCACGCCCTGTGATCACCCGGTTCAGGTGGGCGAAGACGAAGTTCAGTCCAGGGGTGGTGCCCCAGTGGCCGAGCAGGCGGGGTTTGACGTGCTCGGGCAGCAGCGGCTCGCCGAGCAACGGGTTGTCCAGCAGATAGATCTGCCCGACCGACAGGTAGTTGGCGGCACGCCAGAAAGCATCGACTCGCTCAAGCTCGTTCATGGATACGAGCGTTCCCGCTGCGGGCGGGCTATTCCAGAGACCTTGGTCCCTTTCCCGGGGGCCGCCCGGCCGTGGCACGCGGAACCGCCGCCGGCACCACAGGCGCCTGTCCGGTGGCGCGCCGCCCGAAAAAGGTGTTGCGGGAATGTCGGGGCGCTTGGCTAGGGTTCTTGCTCGTGTCGGAACAACCTCTGATCTACGCGCGTGGCCTGGTGAAACGCTTCGGCGCCTTCACCGCGGTGGACGGCATCGACCTGTCGGTGGCCCCCGGCGAGGCGTTCGGGTTCCTCGGCCCCAACGGCGCGGGCAAGTCCTCCACGATGCGCATGATCGGCTGCGTGTCGATGCCCACCGGCGGCGAGCTGAGCATCCTCGGCATGGATCCGGTCCGCGACGGCACCCGCATCCGCGCCCGGCTCGGCGTCTGCCCCCAGCTGGACAACCTCGACTTCGACCTGAGCGTGCGCGAGAACCTCACCGTCTACGCCCGCTACTTCGGCCTCGGCCGGCAGGAGGCCCGCCGCCGGGCCGACGCGCTGCTGGAGTTCGTCCAGCTGTCCGACCGCGCCGGCAGCAAGGTCGAACCGCTGTCGGGCGGCATGAAGCGGCG
The DNA here is from genome assembly GCF_040607475.1 of Sphaerisporangium sp. NPDC005288. NCBI lineage: Bacteria > Bacillati > Actinomycetota > Actinomycetes > Streptosporangiales > Streptosporangiaceae > Sphaerisporangium > Sphaerisporangium sp. NPDC005288. Next base: position 73,623 of record NZ_JBEXGT010000032.1, read on the forward strand.
CCTGACCATCGCCCGCGCCATGGTCAACGAACCCGACATCATCCTGCTCGACGAGCCCACCACCGGCCTTGACCCCCAGGCCCGCCACCTGCTGTGGGAGCGGCTGTTCCAGCTCAAGCGGCGCGGCACCACCCTGGTGCTCACCACCCACTACATGGACGAGGCCGAGCAGCTGTGCGACCGGCTGGTCGTCATGGACGGCGGCCGCATCGTCGCCGAAGGCTCACCCCGCTCCCTGATCCAGACCTACTCCACCCCCGAGGTGGTCGAGCTGCGCTTCGGCGACGAGCGGCCCGCCGACCTGGCCGCCAAGCTGGCCGGCATCGGCCGGCGGGTCGACCCGCTGCCCGACCGCCTGCTGGTGTACGCCGAGGACGGCGACGCCGCCGTCGCCGAGGTGCACCGGCGCGGGCTGAACCCCTCCAGCGTGCTGGCGCGCCGCTCCACCCTGGAGGACGTCTTCCTGCACCTCACCGGCCGGACGCTGGTCGACTGATGATCCCGTTCGCCGACCAGGTCTCGGCCCGCTCGACCCTCGCGGTCCTGGAGCGCGCCCTGACCCTCTACCGCCGGGTGTGGACCGCCTCGGCGTTCTCCTCCTTCGGGTTGCCGGTGCTGTTCCTGCTCAGCATCGGCCTGGGCGTCGGGGGGTACATCGGCGGCATCGGCGGCGTGGACTACCTGTCGTGGATCGTCCCGGGAGTACTCGCCTCCACCGCCTTCCAGATGTCGGTCGGCGAGTCCACCTACCCCGTCCTCGGCGACTTCAAGTGGAGCCGCGCCTACCACGCCATGCGCGCCACGCCGGTCCAGGTGGGCGACATGGTGTGCGGGTGGCTGCTGTACATCCTGCTCAGGGCCGAGATCGCGGTGGTGGTGTTCCTCGGCGTCACCTCGCTGTTCGGCGCGCTGCGCTCGCCGTGGGCGCTGGCCGCGCCGCTGGTGTGCGGGCTGGTCGCCCTGGCCTCGGCCGCGCCCACGATGGCCTTCGCCGCCACCATCGACCACGACAGCTACTTCGCGCTGCTGTTCCGCTTCGTGATGATCCCCGCCGCGCTGTTCAGCGGCGTCTTCTTCCCCGTCGAGCAGTTGCCCGCCCTGGCCCGGCCGGTGGCCTACCTGTCGCCGTTGTGGCACGGCGTCGAGCTCAGCCGCGCGGCCACCCTGGGCACGGCCCCGCCCTGGCCGGTCGCGGCGCATCTGGCCTACCTGCTGGTGTTCACCGCGGCGGGCACGCTGTGGGCCTTCCACGCCTTCCGCAAGCGACTTCAGGACTGACACATGGTGACCACGATGATCGCCGCCCGGGTCGCCCCCGGCCGGGTCGGCGCGGTGATCGGCCGCAACCTCGGGGCGCTGCGCTCGGGCCCGTCCTACTGGCTGGTGCTGCTGTCGGGCTTCTTCGAGCCGCTGCTGTACCTGCTGTCCATCGGCGTCGGCGTGGGAGCGCTGGTCGGCGACCTGCCGGTGGGCGGGCGGTCGCTGCCCTACGCCGCCTACGTCGCCCCTGCCATGCTGGCGGTGGCGGCGATGTCGGGCGCGCTGGCCGAGACCACGTTCAACTTCTTCCACAAGATGAAGTACCAGAAGACCTTCGACGCCATCCTGGCCACGCCGGTGCGGCCGTTCGAGCTCGCCCTCGGCGAGCTCGGCTGGGCCATGCTCCGCGGCTCGCTGTACACCGGGGTGTTCGTGCTCATCATGGCGGCGCTCGGGCTGGCCGCGCCGCTGTGGGCGCTGGCCGCCTTCCCCGCCACGATCCTGGTCGGGCTGGCGTTCGGCGCGGTCGGCATGGCGGTCAGCACGCTGATGCGCGGCTGGCAGGATTTCGACCTGATGTCCACCGGGCAGTTCGCCCTGTTCCTGTTCTCCGGCACCTTCTCCCCCGTCGGCGACTACCCGCCGGTCCTGCAGGTGCTGGTCCAGCTCACCCCGCTGTACCACGCGGTCGAGCTGGTGCGGGGCCTTGCCATCGGCGACCCGCACTGGGGCCTGCTCGGGCACGCCGCCTACCTGCTGGCCATGGTCGCCGGCGGCCTGTGGCTGGCCGCCCGCCGCCTGCACCGCATCCTGTGCCTGTGACCCTCGGTTCGTCAGGGCTCGAGGCCGGTCGCTCCTTCGCCACTCGAAACGTCGAACGGCACGGAAACCTGGTCGTGCGCGATCGACCAGTCGCCGTCGAGCTTCCGGAAGCAGAAAGTGACCCGGACCCACATGCCGCTCGTCGCCGTCCCGTTCTTCAGCGTGCCGCCAAGCCGACCGAAGCCATGCCCGAATGCCACGTCATCGCCCACGGTGACCGTCAGGTCGCGAACCTCATAAGTCAGATCCTGGAAGAACGTGAACACCTTCGTCCAGTTCGCCAGTTTCGCCGCTATCCCTACATGCTGCAGCGGCGGCTCGACGTCGAAGGAGACGACGTCCGTCGTGTACAGCGGCCTCAGGGCCTCCAGATCCTTGGCTCGGAGTCCTTGGACCATCTTGTCGACCTGCTGCCTGATCTCGGCTTCGTCCATCTGGCGTCGTGTGGGCATCGCTCCTCCATTCCTGGTGGTCACGGGGACGTGATCACCTGTGTGGCGGAGGCCGGCCGCCCTGGACGCGGGCCTCCCTTGGGCCAGATCAGGGAGCCCGGCTTGCGGGCCTCGCGGCGAATCTTCCACACCCCGAGCTTGCAGGTCAGCTCCTTGTACGCCGCGCCGACGCGGCCTCCGAGATAGACGTTCACCGAGGTGTCGTCTTTGCGGGCGAGCTGCCGCATGGCGGCGCGCCGGCCGAGGCTGACGCACGCCCCGGTGAGGGCCAGGTCGATCACCGCCGGTTCGGTTCCCGCGACACGGCTCAGCACCGTGTTGGCGGCCTGGGCCCCGAGCGGCCCGGCGGCCTGGCAGCTCATCCGCAGCGGCCGGCCGGATGGGGCGGCGGCGTCTCCGGCCGCGACGATGCGCTCGTCGTCGACGCTGGTCAGCGTCTCGTCGGTGAGCAGCCGGCCGAGCTCGTCAGTGCGCAGCCCCCTCGCGGCCGCCAGCTCCGGCACACCGAAACCGGCCGTCCAGATGGTCAGTGCGCTCGCACGCACCGCACCTTGGGCAGAACCGCCGGTGACGACGACCGTACCCGGCCGCACCTCGCTCACCTCCGTGGCCTCCAGCACGGCGACACCGTGCCGGGTCAGCCACTTGGCGATGTATCGGCGACCCGGCGCGCTCATCGAGGGCGCCAGGAGCCCACCACACACCAGCGTGACCCCGCGTCCCTGTTCGGCCAGTTCGGCGGCCGTTTCGATGCCGGTCAGCCCGCCGCCGACCACGGTGACCGGAGCATCGGCAGGCAACTCCTCCAGCTTGGCGCGTAGCCGCTGCGCGGACTCCAACGCGGCGACGGAGACAGCGAATTCGGCCGCGCCGGGCACCGACGACGGAATCGCGCCAGTGCTGCCGACCGCGTAGATGACGTAGTCGTAGTCCAGCGCGCGGCCCGACGCCAGCCGCACCGTGCGGGCGGCGGTGTCGATGCGCGTGGCGCTGTCGAGGACCAGCCGGATCCCCTCACCCAGCAGCGTGCCGTAGTCCACCGTGGCCTCGCCGGTGCCGGCCACGAACTGGTGCAGCCGGACGCGATCGACGAACTCCGGACGGGGATTGACCAAAGTGACCTCGACGTCGGCGCGCATCCGCAGATGGTTGGCCGCGAGTGTTCCGGCGTAACCGCCGCCGATGACGACGACCTTGCAGGGACGGTCGTGTTCGGGCCTGATCATGACGGGTCTTCCCTTCTCGATCTCAACTCACCAGTCCGACACCGCAACCGCCCGGAATGTGAGGCGAGATGTGAGGCGACGCGCCGACCTCACAGTTCACTACGTTGTCTTGTCGAACCGGTGAGGGCAGAGCCGACCGAGGGAGTCAGTGACACGATGGCCGCCAGACCATGACCACCCCATCCGAGCCAGGAGACGGCCTGCCCGATCCGGGCGTGAGCGCGATCATGAACGAACGACGCCAGCTGATCAATCTCGCCTACCGGCTCCTCGGCTCCCTGGCCGACGCCGAAGATGTCGTCCAGGAGACCTACATCCGCTGGTACGCCATGTCCCGGCAGCAGCAGGACGCCATCGCATCCCCCGGCGCCTGGCTGACCAAGGTCGCCAGCCGCATCTGCCTCAACATGCTCTCTTCGGCACGGGCCCGGCGAGAGACCTATGTAGGCGAATGGATCCCCGAGCCACTCCCCGAACCCACGGAATGGATCAACGGCCGCTCCGACGGCATCACCGTCGACCCGGCCGACAGGGTGACCCTGGATGAGTCGGTCAATATGGCCTTCCTGGTCGTGCTCGAATCGATGACCCCGGCCGAGCGCGTCGCGTTCATCCTGCACGACGTCTTCCGCTACTCCTTCGCCGAAGTCGCCGACATCCTCGGCCGGACCCCGGCGGCCTGCCGTCAACTGGCCTCCTCCGCCCGCCGCCGCATCCACGCCACGCACGCTCCCGCGCCCCCCACCGCCCAGCAGGCCCGCATCATCAGAGACTTCAAGCAGGCATGGGAGGACAAGGACATCGACGCCCTCATCGACCTTCTCGACCCCGACGCCACAGTGGTCGCCGACAGCGGCGGCCTCGCCAGTGCCATGCTCCGTCCCATCGAAGGCGCCGAGCCGATCGCGCGCTCACTGGTCAATCTCGCCGGCAGGCTGCGCGACATGACGATCTTGGAGCGTACGGTCAACGGCCAGCCCGGGCTGGTGGCGCAGCGAGATGGCGTCACCGTGACGGTGTACGCCTTCGAGGTCGCAGGCGACCGGATCAGGCACATCTGGGGTGTACGCAACCCCGGCAAGCTGCGGCCCTGGGCGGCAGGCCCAGATGACCGGCAGACCCCGAAACAGCGAACGGTGCCCGCGCGATGAAAGACGGGATGTCGGCAAGACCCGTGGCACCAGGGACAGCCGTTCGCGTTCGCGCAGGTCACGGCCGCCCGCTGATGAGGTCGGCGGTCTGGGCGAGCCTCGATGCGTAGATGGCCTCCTGTCCGGCGAGAGAGCCGGGCAGGGTGGTGAGGCCGGCGGAGCGGTCCGTGAGGGCCCGCAGGCGTTCGGGAGCGAGTGTTCGGTTGTCGGCGACGAAAGTCCGAGCGGTCGCAGCCGTTGTCGTAGGACTCCCCGTAGACGCGCCCGCCGTCGTGTCCGCACCGCCCCCCTGTCGGCCGAGCCGGAGGTCGCGTTACGCCGATGTGCCGAGGATCCTGGAGAGGATCCGGTGAACGAATCGGGTGACCTCGCGCGGGTCGAGTTCGGCAGCGGGGTAGGCATCGTCGGCGATCGAGGGCCGACTGGACCAACTCATGGCCCGTTGCCGACACGTGGTGGAGCGCCCACTGCCCACCGTCGATTTTGGACACGAGTGCGCCATCCGCTGCGAACCGCCAGGCACGACATGCATTGAGCACCGCGTATTCATCGGGCGCGTGCTCGGCAGCCCAGCGCAACTCGGGCACCAACTGGGCCATGACCATGCCATGGGCGACCGGAGCGAACACCTCGGCCGGGGCGCGGCCGAGACCGACCAGGCGGCCGGCCTGGCGGCATACGGCGAAGTGCAACACCAAGTCGGGGTCTCCCTCGTGCCCATGACCATCGACGACCTTGGTGTCGCCGGGAGCTGTGGTGACATGGAGCTCGAATGGCGGCCGCGTCGTGGGGTGCAGGGTGGCGGTGAGGGTGACGACGCTCAGTTCCCGCCCGTGGGCAGGGCAGGCGGTCGGCGCTCAGCCGTTCCGCGGCGGCCGCCTGCTCATCTGCCGTCATGGGGTGCTCGCAGACGACAAGGACGTCGATGTCGCTGCGCGTCGAAGCCGCCGAGCACTGCGGACCCATGGAGGTAGACGCCCACCAGGCGCGAGCCGAGCACCGCGGCCACAGCGGATGCGACGTCGCTGATGTAGTGGTCTGACAGGCAATCCATGATCCGGACTATAGGAATGCCGTAGGGCCATGAGTGAGATGGGCGACACGAAGTGGGGTGAAGTCGGTATGGGACATGATTGTGAAACTACCGCGGACGCGGTCAACGCACCCCGGCTCGTCGCCCTCGTCCGCGCCGCAGCCCACCTCGAACGAGGCGTCCATTTCGAACGCGAGCCGGCCACCGCAGCCTGACGTGCGGTGCTGAACTGAGACACCTGAGAGAGGCGGCGATGGACCAAGGCACCCGCGGCGAGCTCATCAGCCGGCTGGCCGAGGCGATCAGGTCCGTCACGGCCGCGCACCCGCTGCGGGTCGCCATCGACGGGCCGCCCGCCGCCGGCAAGACCACGCTGGCCGACGAGCTCGCCGTCGTCCTGCGCGCGCAGGGCCGCGACGTCATTCGCGCGAGCATCGACGACTTCCTCTTCCCCCGTGCCCAGCGCTACCGACGCGGCCGGTACTCGGCCGAAGGCTGCTACTTCGACGCCCACGACCACGCCGCGCTGTGCCGGGTCCTGCTCGATCCGCTGGGCCCAGGCGGAGACCGAAGGTTCCAGCACGTGGTCTACGACAAAGACACCGACACCCCATCGTCCCCGCCGGCCACGACCGCCCCCGCGGAGGCCGTACTGCTCTTCGACGGCGTCTTCCTCCTGCGCCCAGAACTCATCGACCGGTGGGACCTGCGCATCTTCGTGTCCGTCCCATTCGAGCAGACGGTGGATCGCGCCCGGGACCGAAGCACGGCGCTGACCGGATCCACCGCCGACACCGCCGACACCGCCGACACCGCCGACACCGCCGACACCGCCGACACCGCCGAAATCGAACGGTCCTGGCGCAACCGCTATATCCCCTCCCAACAGCTCTACTTCGCCACAGCCCGCCCGGCCGACCACGCCGACATCGTCGTGTACAACGATCAGCTCCAACGGCCGGCCTGGGAAGTCCGGCCACACTCATCGATCCACAGGATCTGACGATCGCGGGCCCGGCCGCCGGAGAACCGCGCCCACTCCCGAGCGTCCGCCCGCCGGACCCACTGACGTCTCCTGTGCCGTACTGACATCTGCAAGCGACTCGGACATCGGCGCCTGGCTCCTCCCGCGCTGTTGACGAATCAAATGAACGATCTTTTAATTCACTTATGGGGCGTATCGCGGGGGTGACCGCGGCCGAGACGCGGGAACGACTGCTGCTCGCGGCCGCCGAGGTGTTCGCCGAGCGCGGGTACGACGGCACGCGCGTGGCCGACATCGCCGCCGCGGCCGGAGTGAGCAACGGCGCGCTGTACGCCCACTTCGGCTCCAAGGCCGAGCTGCTGGTCGCCGCGCTTAGGGCGCACGGCCGGCAGATGCTGGCCAGCCTGCTGGCCGCAGAACCGGGTCGCTCGGCCACCGACCTGCTGCTGGTCATCGGCCGCTGGCTGCCCCGCCGCCGGCCCGCCGACGGCCACCTCATCGTCGAGGCGCTGGTCGCGGCCCGCCGCGACGCCGACGTCGCCCGACCGATGCGCGACTACATCGGCGAGCGGGCCGACTGGATCGCCGGGCTGGTCGGCGTCGCCCAGCGCGAGGGCGAGCTGGACCCCGCGCTGTCGCCCGAGGCGCTGGCCCACTTCTGCCTGCTGCTGTCCATGGGAAGCGCGCTCATCACCCCCGCCCTGCACGCCGTCGACCCCGCCGACTGGTCGGCGCTGCTCACCCGCGTCGCCGGTGCCCTCGCCCCACCGGCCACACCATCGACCACAGACCGGAGCACTCCGCAGTGAGAGTACGAATCGACCCCCAGCGCTGCCAGGGACACGGCCGCTGCTACGACCTGGCCCCCGCCCTGTTCACCGAGGACCAGGAGGGCTACGGGCACGTCGCCGGCGACGGCCAGGTGCCGGCCGGCGAGGAGCCCGCGGCGCGCCTGGCCGCGGCCAACTGCCCCGAGCGGGCCATCGGCACCGGCGCGGAGGCGTGAGATGACCGTCGACGACCGGTTCAGCCAGGACTTCCGCGGGACACGTCCCGACGCGCCCCTCGGCACGCGCAGCGAGATCGTCACCGGCCCGGTCACCGACTGGGCCAGCGACTTCTCCCACCTTGAGCCCGAATGGGCGTCCGACCCCTACCCCATCCAGGACGACCTGCGGCAGCGGTGCCCCATCGCGCACACCGGCCGCTTCGGCGGCGGCTGGCTGCCGACCCGCTATGAGGACGTCGCGGCGATCGCCTACGACACCGACCACTTCTCCTCCCGCTCGATCATCATGAGCAACTTCCGGCCGCCCCTGGAGGCGGCCCCCGTCGGGGGCAGCCCGCCGATCTCCTCCGACCCGCCCTTCCACCACGACGCGCGCAAACTGCTGCTGCCGGCCTTCACCAAGACCGCGGTCGCCAAGCGGGAGGCGGCCACCAGGGCGCTGTGCCACGCGCTCATCGACGGCTTGGAGGGGCAGCGGGTCGTCGACGCCGCCCGCGACTACGCCCAGCACATCCCGATGCGGGTCATCGCCGACATGCTCGGGTTTCCCCAGGAGGACGGCCCGCGGTTCCGCGAGTTCATCGAGAACGCGCTCGAAGGGGTCAACCTGCCGCCCGAGGAGCGCACGGCGCGGATGGGCCTGCTGTTCGACTACCTGCTCGCCCAGATCCGCGACCACCTGGACCACCCGCGCGAGGACCTCACGACCTACCTCATCAACGCCGAGCTGTACGGCAGCAAGCTGCAGCCCGCCCATGTGGCCGGCACGATGGCGCTGCTGCTCATCGCCGGCATCGACACCACCTGGAGCGCGATCGGCGCCTCGCTGTGGCACCTGGCCAGGACGCCGCGCGACCGCGAGCGCCTGGTCGCCGAGCCCGACCTGCTGCCCACCGCGATGGAGGAGTTCCTGCGGGCCTACGCCCCGGTCACGATGGCCAGGCTGGTCAAGCAGGACATGCACTGGAACGGCGTCGACATGAGGGCCGAGGACTGGATCCTGCTGTCGTTCCCCGCCGCCAACCGCGACCCCGCGCAGTTCGACCGCGCGGACCAGGTCGTCATCGACCGGCAGGTCAACCGGCACGCCGCGTTCGGTCTCGGCGTGCACCGCTGCGTCGGCTCCCACCTGGCGCGCATGGAGCTGCGGGTGGCGCTGGAGGTGTGGCTGGAGCGGGTGCCGCGGTTCGCCCTGGCCGACCCGTCGGCGGTGACCTGGGCCGCCGGGCAGGTCCGCGGGCCGCGGACGCTCCCGCTGCGCATCGGCTGACCTTCCCGCACCGCCCGGCGCGCCCTCATGCTTGATCGCCGGCCGGGGGACGTGGCAGCGTCGGGGTGACAGGCGCCGGCGGGCGGCGCGGGAAGGACGCACGGCATGGATCACCACAAGCTCGCTGAACGGTTCTCGGCTCTGACCACCGCCCACATCGCCGACGCCTGCCTGCGCGCCCGGGTGCCCGTGCGGTGCGCCCCGGCGGCGGTGGGCCCCGTGACGCCCGGCGACCGGCTGTGCGGGCGCGTCCTGCCCGCCCGGCACGCCGGTAGCGTCGACGTCTTCCTGGAGGCCTTCCAGCAGGCCGAGTCCGGCGAGGTGCTGGTGGTGGACAACGGCGGCCGGATGGACGAGGCGTGCGTCGGCGACCTGGTCGTGCTGGAGGCCGCGGCCGCCGGGCTGAGCGGGGTCGTCATCTGGGGCCTGCATCGCGACACCGCCGACATCCGGGCCATCGGGCTGCCGGTGTTCAGCCTGGGCGCGATCTCCACCGGGCCGCTGCGGCTGGACCCCCTGCCGCAGGACGCCCTGCGCGCGGCCACGGTGGGCGAGCTGACGGTGACCGCGGCCGAACTGGCCCTGGGTGACGACGACGGCGTGCTGTTCGTCCCGGCCGACCGCGCCGAGGACCTGCTCACCCTCGCCGAGGGCATCCGCGACACCGAGCGCCGCCAGGCCGAGCGCATCAGGGCCGGGGTCTCGCTGCGCGAGCAGGTGCGGTTCGCGGACTACCTCGCCCGGCGCCGGCAGACGCCCGCGCTGACCTTCCGCGAGCACCTGCGCGCCATCGGCGGGGCCATCGAGGAATGAGCACCCGATGAGCGCCCGCCGCGGCGATCGGCTCGCCCGGAGCCGCGGATCACTTGCCACGGGTATCGAATACGTGTTCCACTGTAGGTCATGCGTTTCGACGCCCTTCCCCTTGTCGAGCACCCCGTCCAGACGCGCCCGCGCATCGAACGGCGCGCGGTCCGCCGGGCCGAGGGTGAGACGACCTTCTACGAGGTGCCGGCGCGCACGATCATCGACCGGGTGCCCGAGGCCGCCGGGCTCGGCCTGTCATTCGCCGTCAGCCCCTACCGCGGCTGCGCCCACGCCTGCCTGTACTGCGGGGCCCGCCGCTCCCACCGCTACCTCGGCCTGGATGGCGAGCGCGACTTCGGCTCGGCGATCGTGGTCAAGATCGACGCGGCCCGGCGGCTGCGGGCCGAGCTGGCCTCTCCCCGGTGGGCCGGCGAGACGGTGGGCATCGGCCTGAGCGGCGACTGCTACCAGGACGCCGAGCGGGTCTACCGGCTGATGCCGGGCATCCTGGCGGCGCTGCGCGACGCGGGCAACCCGTTCCACGTCATGACCAAGAGCGCGCTGGTCCTGCGCGACGCCGAGCTGATCGCCCAGGCCGCCGAGGTGGCCGAGGTGCAGACGCGGGTGTCGATCGGCTTCGTCGACGACCGGCTGCGCCGCGTGGTGGAGCCCGGCGCGCCGAGCGCGCAGAAACGCCTGGAGCTGTGCGCCGAGCTCGTCGAGCGGGGGGTGCCCTGCGGGGTGCTGATGGCCCCGATCCTGCCGTGCCTGACCGACTCGGAGGACCAGCTGCGCGCCGTGGTGCGCCGCGTCGCCGAGGCCGGCGCCGTCAGCCTCACCCCCATGGTGCTGCGCCTGCCCTCCGGCTCGCGCGAGTGGTACCTGCGGTGGCTGGCCGAGGAGCATCCGCGCCTGCTGCCCCGCTACGAGGAGCTGTACGGCGCGGGGCCGATCGCCGCCGAGGACTACCGCCTGCGCGTGGAGGGCCGGGTCGCCGAGCTGGCCCGCCTGTACGGCATCGGCGCCCGCCGCCTCCCCTGGCAGCCCCGCCGCACCGTCGACCGCCAGCTCGCCCTGCTGTAGCGCGTCCCCCAGGTCACTGCCGGCCGGGACGGAGCACGTTCGCCGCCCGTCTTCGCCGGCTCGTGGGGTCCTTAGTTGCGGTTTTTTGAAATTCTATATAATGGCAAACCGTGTGATGCCCGTCGAGGAGGAGGCGATGCCGAGTGGGACGTGGCCGGGCCAAAGCCAAGCAGGTGAAGGTCGCTCGTGCGTTGAAGTACAGCGCTGGAGGTGATCTGGATTCGCTGCGGCGGGAGTTGGGCGTCGATGTGCCCCCTGCCGCACGCGCGGAGCCGGACGGCGGCGTGAGCGAAGCGGACCTGGACCAGGACCAGGACCAGGACCGCGGAGTCCAAGGCGGGGCCGGGTGATGCCGGTCCCGCTGTACCAGGCCAAGGCCGAGCTGTTCAAGACACTCGGCCATCCGCTGCGCATCCGGGTGCTGGAACTGTTGTGCGAGGGACCCAAGCAGGTCCGGGAGCTGCTGACCGCCATCGAGGTGGAGGCGCCGAATCTGTCGCAGCAACTGGGGGTGCTGCGCCGGGCGGGTCTGGTGACCGCCCGGCGGGACGGGACGACCGTGGTGTACGAGTTGGCCGGAGCGGATGTGTCGGAGATGATGCGGGCGGCTCGCCGGATCCTCACCGAACTGCTGGCAGACCAGCATGAACTGCTCGCCGAGCTGGAACAGACGACGTGAACCTACGGGAGGTGCTGCGCCGGCTGCCGGATCTGCTGCCCGGACGGTCCGACTGGGTCGCCGCGCGCCGCTCCCCGGGCCGGGACCTGGTGGCCGGGCTGATCGTCGCGGTGGTGGCGCTGCCGCTGGCGCTGGCGTTCGGGGTCTCCTCCGGGCTCGGCGCCCAGGCCGGCCTGGTGACCGCGATCGTCGCCGGAGCGCTCGCGGCCGTGTTCGGCGGCAGCAATCTGCAGGTGTCCGGTCCGACCGGCGCGATGACCGTCGTGCTCGTCCCGATCGTGCACCTCTACGGCTCCGGTGGAGTGCTGATGGTCGGCCTGATGGCCGGGCTGGTACTGCTGGCCTTGTCCGCGCTGCGAGTGGGGCGGTTCGCCCGGTTTCTGCCGACGTCGGTGACCGAGGGGTTCACCGCCGGTATCGCGGTGGTCATCGCGCTGCAGCAGATCCCCGCGGCGCTCGGCGTGGCGACCGCGGACGGCGAGAAGGTGTGGCAGGTCGCGGCCTCGGCCCTGGCGCGCTTCGCCGCTCATCCGACCTGGGTCGCGCCCGTCATGGCGCTGGCGGTGGCCGCTTTGATGCTGACCGGCGCCCGGCTGCGGCCGGGTGTCCCGTTCTCCCTTCTCGGGGTCGCGGCCGCGACGCTGGGTGCTCAGGTGTTCTCGCTCGACGTCGCCCGGATCGGGGCCTTGCCGGCCGGGCTGCCCGCCCCGTCGCTGGGCTTCTTCGATCCCGGCATGGTGGGAACGCTCCTGCCGTCCGCGCTGGCGGTGGCCGCGCTGGCCGCGCTGGAGAGCCTGCTGTGCGCCACCGTCGCCGACGCGATGAGCGTCGGCGAGAAACACGACCCCGACCGGGAACTGTTCGGGCAGGGCATCGCCAACCTGGCCGCGCCCGTCCTGGGCGGCGTTCCGGCGACCGCCGCGATCGCCCGCACCGCGGTCAACGTCCGCGCCGGGGCCCGGTCCCGGCTGGCCGCGCTCACCCACGCCGCCGTCCTCGCCGGCATTGTGCTCGCCGCCGGCCCCTTGGTCGGCCGGATCCCGCTCGCGGCGCTCGCCGGGGTGCTGCTGGCCACCACCGTCCGCATGGTCGAGGTCGGCTCCTTGCGCGCGCTGGCCCGCGCGACCCGCGGCGACGCCGTCGTGCTCGCCCTCACCTTCATTGTGACCGTCGTTTTCGACCTCATCACCGCGGTCGCCGTGGGTCTTGGCCTGGCCGTCGTGCTCGCGCTTCGCGCGGTCGCCCGGACCTCCCGGCTCGACCAGGTCCCGCTGGACGCGGGTGACCACAGCGCGGAGGAACAACGGCTGCTGAGCGAGCACATCGTCGCCTACCGGTTCGACGGGCCGCTGTTCTTCGCCGCCGCCCACCGCTTCCTGCTGGAGCTGTCCGAAGTCGCCGACGTCCGCGTGGTGATCTTGCGGATGTCCCGGATCACCACCTTGGACGCCACCGGTGCCCATATCCTCGGCGACGCGATCACCCGCATGGAGCGCCGTGGCATCACCGTCTTGGTCTCCGGCATCAAACCCGGGCACACTCAGGTCCTGGTCGCCCTCGGCGTCGCCGACCACCTCCACCGCGACGGCCTGGTCTTCCCCGACACCCCCACCGCCATCGCCCATGCCCGCACCCTCCTGCACCACCACGGGCTGCTCCCGGCCGCCACCCCGCAGGCGGCGTCCGCGGTGACCGTGCACCGCCGCGGATGACGGGTGGATCGGCCGGCGGGCGGCCCGGCGGCGCCGACGTGTCAGACCTCAGCCGGCTCAGCCGGCCAGGGCGCTGCCCTTCTTCCACTGCTTGAACGGCATCTGCCAGTAACCCCAGCCGTTGTTCCACTCCAGCGTGCGGGTCGTCCCGACGATCTTGACGACGTCGCCGCGGTGGAAGTTGTCATAGAACCACTTGGCCTGGTCGGGGCGGGCGTTGACGCAGCCGTGGCTGACGTTGGCCCGGCCCTGCGAACCGACCGACCACGGCGCGCTGTGGACGTACTCGCCGCTGTTGGAGATGCGCACGGCGTGGTCGACGACCTCCTTGTAGTATCCGGGGTCGCCCTTCTTCTTGCCCGGGGAGATCATGGTGACCGGGTTGCCGCGCTCCATCGTCAGATGGACGCCGTTGGTGGTGGTGTACTCGCGCGTGGTGGCCTTGCCGGCGCTGATCGCCATCCTCTGGACGATCTTGCCGTCCTTGCGGACGATCATCTGGTGGCTGCGGGTGCTGACGCTGCTGATCCACGCCGCGCCGACCTTCATGGTGGTGGCGTAGTTGCGCACGCCGTACACGTCCTTGCCGTCGCGCACGCCTTCCAGGGCGGCGGTGAAGCGCACCTTCTGGTGGGCGGGCCAGTACTTGGCGGTGCGGTAGATGACCAGGCTGTCGTCGATCCACCGCCAGGCCCCGGTGACCGGCTTCTCGGCGGTGACCTTCAGCGCCCGCTCGACGGCCTTCTTGTCGGCCACCGGCCGGCTGAAGCGCACCATGATCGGCATGCCGACGCCGACGGTCTCCCCCTTGACGTTGGGGGTGATGTCGGCGATGCGCAGCTCCTGGGCCGGCTTGAGGGTGGTGAAGGAGCTGGTGGCCGTCGCGGGGCCGCCCTGGCCGGTGGCCTTGGCGGAGACGGTGTAGGTGGCCGAGGGCTTCAGCGGGCCCTTGGACACCCACTTGGTGCGCCCGGCGTCGAACTCGCCCTTCAGCGGCTTGCCACCGGCCTCGACGGTGACCTCCTCCAGCTCCCCGTCGCCGACGGTGACCACGACGCTCTTCTCGGGCCGGACCTTGCCGGCGCCCTTCACCGGGCTGATCTTGATCTGCGGCAGGGGCGTCGGGGGCGCGCTGGTGCCGGCGCCTCCGTCGGCGCCAGGGCCGGAGGGGCTCGCGCCGCCGCCCGAGCATGACGCGGTCAGCAGACAGGCCGTCACCACGGCCAGCCCGGCGATCGGAGTCCTCAGACGTTGACGAAAGTCCCGCACGACCTTCTCCCCCAGGACGGCAAAGTGCTCATAAAAAACCCTAATGGGGATCAGCACTGAAACGTACACGTTTGGGGTTAGTTGGATCACATTTCGGCCAACTCACAGGCGCCATTCAGGCCCGAATGCCCTGTCCAGCCTTGTCAGGACGCTTGACGAAGATTGTCAGTGAAAAATCGGGCAAAGCCGTCGAAGGTGACATCGGGGCGTAACGCCGCCGGCGCGAGGCGCGTACGGCCGTCGCCCGCGCCGCCTCAGCCCTGGCGGAGCCGGTGGGTGAGGCTGGTGTGGCGGCGGCCCGCCCCCCGGGTGCGCACCGCCTGCGCCAGGGCACGGCGGGAGCCGACCAGCACCACGAGCTTCTTGGCGCGGGTGACCGCCGTGTACAGAAGGTTGCGCTGCAACATCATCCACGCGCTGGTCGCCAGCGGGATCACCACGGCGGGATATTCGCTGCCCTGCGAACGGTGGATGGACACCGCGTAGGCGTGCGCCAGTTCGTCCAGCTCGTCGAAGCCGTATTCGACGCTCTCGTCCTCGTCGGTCAGGACGGTCAGCTTGCCGTCCTCGGGACGCAGGTCGGTGACCACCCCGACGGTGCCGTTAAACACCCCGGCCGCGCCCTTGTCGTAGTTGTTGCGCAGCTGGGTCACCTTGTCGCCGATGCGGAAGACCCGGCCGCCGTAGCGCCGTTCGGGCATGCCCTCGCGGGAGGGGGTGAGCGCCTCCTGCAGGGCGTTGTTGAGGTTGCCCGCCCCGGCCGCGCCGCGATGCATCGGGGCCAGCACCTGCACGTCGCGGCGGGGGTTCAGCCCGAACCTGCGGGGAATGCGCCGGGCCACCACGTCCACGGTGAGCGCGGCGATCTCCTCGGGCTCCTCGCAGGGGAACAGGAAGAAGTCGGTCATGCCCTCCAGCGTGGGATGCAGGCCGGTGTTGATCCGGTGGGCGTTGACCACCACGCCCGACTGCTGGGCCTGGCGGAAGATCTGGGTCAGCCGCACCCGCGGGACGACGTCGGCGGCCAGCAGGTCGCGCAGCACCTCCCCCGCGCCGACCGACGGCAGCTGGTCGACGTCGCCCACGAACAGCAGGTGCGCCCCGGTGGCCACCGCCTTGACCAGCTTGTTGGCCAGCAGCAGGTCCAGCATGGACGCCTCGTCCACCACCAGCAGGTCGGCCTCCAGCGGGTTGTCGCGGTCGAAGGTCGCCTCCCCGCCCGGGCGCAGCTGCAGAAGGCGGTGGACGGTGGTGGCCTCGTGACCGGTCAGCTCGGCCAGGCGCTTGGCGGCCCTGCCGGTGGGGGCGGCCAGCACCACCTTGGCCTTCTTGGCGCGGGCCAGGGCCACGATCGAACGCACGGTGAAGCTCTTGCCGCAGCCAGGCCCGCCGGTCAGCACGGCCACCTTGGAGGTGAGGGCCAGCCGCACCGCCTCGGCCTGCTCGGGGGCCAGGTCGGCGCCCGTCTGCTCGCGCAGCCAGCCCAGCGCGGCGCTCCAGTCGACCCCGGCGAAGGCCCCGAGCCGGTCGTGCCCGGAGTCCAGCAGGCGGCGCACACCGCCCGCCAGCGCCAGCTCGGCGCGGTGGAAGGGCACCAGGTAGACCGCCGGTACCACGGCGTCGCCGGCGGGGACCTCCTCGCGGACCACGCCCTCGGCGGCGGCCAGCTCGTCCAGGCAGCTCGCCACCAGCTCGGCCGGCACCTCCAGGATCTTCACCGCGTCGCCGACCAGGTTGGGCGCGGGCAGGTAGCAGTGGCCGGCGTCGGCCGCCTGGGACAGGGTGTAGCGCAGGCCGGCCTTGACCCGCTCGGGGCTGTCGTGCGGGATGCCGACGGCCTGGGCGATGGTGTCGGCGGTCTTGAACCCGATGCCCCACACGTCGTCGGCGAGCCGGTAGGGCTCGGTCTTGACCACGGTGATTGAGGTGTCGCCGTACTGCTTGAAGATGCGCACGGCGATCGAGGTGGACACCCCGACGCCCTGCAGGAAGATCATCACCTCTTTGATGATCTTCTGTTCCTCCCAGGCGGCGGCGATCATCTTGGTGCGCTTGGGACCGAGCCCGGGCACCTCCACCAGCCGTTCGGGCGACTTCTCGATCACCTCGAGGGTGTCGGTGCCGAAGTGACCGACGATGCGCTCGGCCATCTTGGGGCCGATGCCCTTGACCAGCCCCGACCCGAGGTAGCGCTGGATGCCCTGCACGGTGGCCGGCAGCACGGTGGTGTAGGACCACACCTCGAACTGCCTGCCGTACTTGGGGTGGGAGGTCCACCGGCCGGTCAGCCGCAGGCTCTCGCCGACCTGCGCCCCGAGCAGCGGCCCCACGGCCGTCACCAGCTCGGCCCCGCCCCGCTCGACGGCCACCCTGGCGATGGTGTACCCGGTCTCCTCGTTGGCGTAGGTGACGCGTTCCAGGACCGCCGAGATGCTCGTGCCCGCGGCCCCGTCGCCCTTCACCTGCACCCCGCCACCTCCACGCCGTCCTACGCTCGCGCCAGCGTAGAACAGAGCCGGGCCCCCGGCAGCCCGTCCGGTACGCGGCCCCCGGGAAGCGGGCGCGAGGAGGGCTCCGCGGCAAGGGCGTACGGCCCTGGGATGAACGGCTTGTCGGCCGGTCGGCGGGCCGATCACCGCTAATGTGTCACTGATCCTGGCGGGACCTCAGATCGGGAAGTGGGCCGATGGCGGCGATTCTGGAAGGCACGGCTCGCGCGCTGCTGCGCCGCGTGGCGATCGAGCAGGCCGAGGCACGCACACCCTCGCTGGTCGCGACGGTGCTGCGCGACGGCGAGCCGGTCTGGTTCGGCGCCCGGGGGACGGTCGAGGGCGGCGCCGCGCCGGCGGCCGACACCCAGTACCGCATCGGCTCCATCACCAAGACCCTGGTCGCCGTGCTGGTCATGCGGCTGCGCGACGAGGGCCTGCTGACGCTGAACGACCCGTTGTCCCGGCACATGCCCGCCACCCCGGTCGGCGAGGTCACCATCGCCCAACTGCTGTCGCACACCGCCGGCCTGACCGCCGAGCCGCCCGGCCCGTGGTGGGAGCGCGTGCACGGCATGGAGATCGACGAGCTCACCGGCGCGCTGGACCAGGGCACCTCCCGTCACCGGCCCGGCCGGCGCTTCCACTACTCCAATCTTGGGTTCGCCCTGCTGGGCGAACTGGTCGCCCGCCACCGCAAGGCCGACTGGGCCGACGTCGCCCGCTCGGAGATCCTCGAGCCGCTCGGCATGCGCGACACCACGACCCGGCCGCGCGAGCCGTACGCCCGCGGGTACGCCGTGCACCCGTGGGCCGACGTCCTGCTGCCCGAGCCCGAGCACGACGCGGGCGCCATGGCGCCGGCCGGGCAGCTGTGGTCCACCTGCGCCGACCTGGCCACCTGGTCGCGGTTCCTGGCCCGCGGCGACCGCCGCGTCCTGGACCCCGCCACGCTGGCCGAGATGCGCGAGCCGGCCGGCGTCGACGACGCCGAGGTGTGGAGCACCGGCTTCGGGCTGGGCATCCAGCTGCTGCGCCACCGCGGGCGCCGCCTGGCCGGGCACGGCGGGTCGATGCCCGGCTTCCTGGCCGTGGTCTGGGGCGACCCCGCCGACGGCGCCGGCGTGCTGTGCATGGCCAACACCACCTCCGGGCTGCGTCCCACGGTCGCCACCGACCTGCTGGACATCCTGGAGGCCCACGAGCCGGCCATCCCCCGCCCGTGGGCGCCCACCGCCGCCGACCCCGACCTGCTGGAGCTGACCGGTCCCTGGTACTGGGGGCCGACCGCCTTCCTGCTGCGCCTGCTGCCGGGGCGCGACCTGAAGATCTCCCCGGTGAACGGGCAGGGCCGCTCGTCCCGGTTCGCCGCGCGGCCCGACGGCACCTGGCTCGGCCTGGACGGCTACTACGCCGGCGAGACCCTGCGCGTGGTGCGGCGGGCCGACGGCTCGGCCGGGCATCTGGACCTCAACACCTTCATCTTCACCCGGGTCCCCTACGACCCCTCCGCGCCGATCCCGGGGGGCGTGGAGGAGTCCGGCTGGCACTGACCGGCACTGACCGGCACCGAGCGGCACCGACTGGCACCGAGGGGCCCGGGCGCGCCCGCCCTCGGCGACGAGCACGGCGACGGCGACAGTGACAGCGACGAGGGCCGTATGCTCTTTCGGGCCGCCCGGCGCTCCGGCGACCGGGGGCGCCACAGCGGACCGAGCACGCGGGGGACGCCGACGTGAGCACCGACATCCACTTCGAGGACCTGCTGCGCGAGCTGGCGCCGAAGGTCCTCGGCGCCCTCATCCGGCGCCACGGGCACTTCGACGCCGCCGAGGACGCCGTGCAGGAGGCGCTGCTCGCCGCCGCCCTCCAGTGGCCCGAGCAGGGCGTCCCGGACGCGCCCAAGGCGTGGCTGATCACCGTCGCGGGCCGCCGGCTGACCGACCAGTGGCGCAGCGACCAGGCCCGCCGGGTCCGCGAGGTCACGGTCGCGACCATGGAGCCCGGCGGCGAGGCGGCGCTCGGCCCAGGCGAGGACGCCCCGCCCGACCAGGACGACACCCTCACGCTGCTGTTCATGTGCTGTCACCCCGCGCTGTCGCCGCCCTCGCAGCTCGCGCTCACCCTGCGCGCGGTCGGCGGCCTGACCACGGCGCAGATCGCCCGGGCATTCCTGGTGCCCGAGGCCACCATGGCGCAGCGCATCAGCCGGGCCAAGCAGCGCATCAAGACCACCGGCATCCCCTTCGGCCCGCCGCCGGAACCAGAGCGGGCCGAGCGGCTGCGCGTGGTCCTCCACGTGCTCTACCTGATCTTCAACGAGGGGTACACGAGCACCTCCGGCGACCAGTTGCACCGCGCCGAGCTGACCGGCGAGGCGATCAGGCTCACCCGTGCGGTGCACCGGCTGCTGCCCGGCGATGGCGAGGTGGCCGGGCTGCTGGCGCTCATGCTGCTCACCGACGCGCGCCGCCCCGCCCGTACCGACGCCGCCGGCGGGCTGATCCCGCTGGCCGAGCAGGACCGCGGCAGGTGGAACCGCGAGCAGATCGGCGAGGGCGTGCGGCTGATCACCGCGGCGCTGTCGGGCGCGCCGCTCGGCCCCTACCAGCTCCAGGCGGCCATCGCGGCCGTCCACGCCGAGGCGCCGACCGCGGCAGGCACCGACTGGGCGCAGATCCTGGCCCTGTACGAGCTGCTGGAGCGCATGGCGCCCAGCCCGGTGGTCACCCTCAACCACGTGGTGGCGCTGGCGATGGTGAAGGGGGCGGCGGAGGGGCTCGCGCTGCTCGCGACGCTGGACGGGGACGAGCGGCTGCAGGGCCACCACCGGGTGGACGCGGTGCGCGCCCACCTGCTGGAGATGGCCGGCCAGGTGGAGGACGCCCGCGCCTGCTACCGCGCCGCGGCCCGGCGCACCACGAGCCTGCCCGAGCAGCGCTACCTGGACGGGCGCGCCGACCGCCTGGCACCGGCGGGCCCCTGACCTCAGGGGCCCGCCGCCATCGCCGCGCACCCCTCGGACCGGCGACCGCCGCCACGCAGGTCTCGCTTCAGCGTGGCAGGTCCTGCCCGGTCAGACGTCGCCGGAAGGTCATCATCGCCGGTCGGCCCGGCGGAGCATCGCGTCCGTCTCCGGGTCGGGCATGAGTTCCCGCACCTCCTGCGCACAGCGGCAGGCGGCGGCGGTCTTGGCGGCCCACGCCAGCGCCTCCTCGCGTGAGGCCACCTCGACGACCGAGAACCCGCCGATGACCTCCTTGGTCTCCGGGTAAGGGCCGTCGGTGACCATCCCGTCCGTGGCCACGACGCTCGCCCTCTGCCTTTCCAGGCCGGCGCCGAACACCCACACGCCGGAGTCCACGGCCTCCTGGATCACCGCGTGCGCGGCCTTGCCCACGTCGGGCCAATCCTCGTCGGGGATGTGGTCCATCGCGCCGTCATTGAACGAGATCAAGTACCGAGCCATCTCATCACTCCCTTGTACCGGCGGTCTCCTCTGGCCGCCTCGCACCCGCTCTACGAACGACTCCCCAGGGATCCGACAGTATGCCGAAAAAATCTCACGAAACCTCCTCAGCCCCGGAGTTCACCGCCGTGGACGTAATCTGGGCGGACGGGCCCGGGGGACGGCGGCCCTGATGCGTGAAGGAGAGCACCTGTGGAGCGCTTGACGGCGGTGGAGCTGGTCAACACCATCCGCCACGACGGCAACGGCGGCGTCACCGACGAGCTGGCCACCCTCGCCGGGCTGGCCCGGTGGATCCGCGAACGGGAAGACCTGTCTTCCGGCATCACCGGCGCCGCGCAGGCGATCGCCGACGAGGACCTCAGGGGCGAGGTGGTCGAGCTGCGGCGGGCGGTCCGCGCCCTGTTCGCCCGGGCGGTCAGCCCCGGCCCGGCGAGCCCGGCGGACGCGGGGCGCCTGCTCCCCGGCGACCAGGCTCTGGCCCACCTCAACGCCGTCGCCGCCCGCGAGCCCATCGCCCCCCAGCTGCACTGGCCGGCCGCCGGGCCGCCGGGGTCGCGGCCGCTGTCGGCCGAGACCGACCCGCGCGTCCGGCTCCTGGCGGCCCTGGCCCGCGCCGCCATCGACCTGCTGTCCGGACCGGCGCGCGAGCGGCTGCGGGCCTGCACCGCTCCCCGCTGCGTGCTCTATTTCGTCAAGGGCCACGGCCGCCAGGAGTGGTGCAAACCCTCCTGCGGCAACCGCGCGCGGGCCGCCCGCCACTACCAGCGCCACCACACCCCGGGCACCACGCCCGCCGCGGCCCCGCGCGCCTAGCGCCGGCTCCTGCTCATGGCGACTGCGGCGCAGAACCGAGGTCGTGCGTTTACGGGACGCTGTAGAGGAACCAGAAGTTGTACTGGTAGTCGCAGTGGTACCAGCTCCACATCCCGTTCTGGACGCCGTAGTCTCCGTACCGGTAGCAGTCGGAGGATGAGTAGTAGACGTTGCGTAGTGTGTCGGCGTGCGCGGGCGTGGTGCTCCCGGCGACCACCAACCCGCCGACCAGGGCTCCCGCGACCGCCAAGGCTCGCATCTTGCGCATCGATCCTCCGTTGAGTGGATCACCAACCGGCTTTCCTGCGGAGCATTACAGCCCGGTGGGCGTTGTCCAGCTCAACTGGCCCTTCGCCGCCAACGCGGACGAGCTGACCTGGGACGCCTTGGGACGGGCACGCCACCGCCCGTGGAACTTTCAGTGCCGCTCCCTGGACGCCTCCGCGGACGGCCACGAGAAGCGCCGTGAGCAATCGCACGCGTGCGCCTGACGCGGCGCCGGCGACGCCGCGTCAGGCGTCCCCGATCACCAGGCCCGCCTCGTAGGCGACGATCGCCGCCTGGACGCGGTTGTTCAGGCCGAGCCGCAGCAGGATGGCGCTGACGTGGGATTTGACGGTGCCTTCCGAGAGGAACAGTTCACGGCCGATGTCCTGGTTGGACATGCCACGGCCGACGAGTGCCAGCACCTCGCGCTCCCGCGCCGTCAGCGACTCCATGCGCCTGCGCGCCGTTCCCGCCCTGGAGAGCCTGCTGCCGCCCAGCTGCGCGATGACCTTCCGCGCGATCCTCGGCGACAGGTACGCCGCGCCGCCGGCGACCGCCCGCACCCCCATGATCAGCTCGCGGGGGTCGGAGGCTTTCAGCAGGAAGCCACGGACCCCCTCCTCGAGCGCCCTGGCGACGTAGTCGTCCTCGTCGAACGTGGTCAGCATGACGACCGCGACCTCGGGCATGGCGACGCGCAGTTCGGCCGCCGCGGACAGGCCGTCGAGGCGCGGCATCCGGATGTCCAGCATCGCGATGTCCGGCCGGTGCGCGCGCGTCAGCTCCACCGCCTCGCGCCCGTCGGCGGCCTCGGCGACCACCTCGATGCCCGCGTCGGTGACCAGGATCGCCCTCACCCCCGCCCGGATCATGGCCTCGTCGTCGGCCAGCACCACCCGGATCATCGGCCTCCCCCGGCCTTCTCCCCGGGCTCCCCGGGTTTCTAGATCTCCCTGCTGTCCTGGGACGGCCGGGAGGTCGTCCTCCTCCTCGCGGGAGGCCCCTTCCCGGTCGCACGGCAACCGCGCCGTCACGGTGAAGCCGCCGTCGCGGGGACCGGCCCGCAGCGTGCCGCCGAGCAGCCGCACCCGCTCGCGCAGGCCCGCTATCCCGCTCCCGCCGCTCGCCGGCGCCGGCGGGGTGCGGGCGGCGGAGTTGGACACGGTGACGGTGACCGCGTCGCGGGCGTGCTCGACGCGGACGGTCACCTCGGCTCCGGGGGCGTGGCGGGCGGCGTTGGTCAGCGACTCCCGCACCACCCCGTGCGCGGCCCTGTCCACCAGCGGCGGCAGGAGCGCCCGCCCGCCGGTGCGCAGGAGGGCGACCCTCATCCCGGCGCCGCGGGCGCGGTCCACCAGCGCCTCGACGGACTCCTCCGGCGTCCCGGCCGGGGCGCCGCCGGTCTCGCGCAGCACTCCGACGGTGTGGCGGAGCCGGTCGGTGGCGGTGACCGCGCAGGCCCGCAGCCGGGCGGCCGCCTCACGGTTGCGTTCGCTCATGTCCGCGTCCAGTTCCAGGGCGCCGGCGCGCAGCGCGATCAACGCCAGCTCGTGGCCGAGGGAGTCGTGGATGTCGGCGGCGATGCGGGCTCGTTCGCGCAGGGCGACCCGTTCGGCGGTGAGCCCCTGTTCCCGCCGGAGCTGGGCGATCCGCTCCCGGCCCGCCCGCACCAGGTCGGCCTGCTGCCGCTGGAAGCGGCCCGTCAGCCACGGCAGCACCGCGAACAGGCCCAGGGCCATCAGGCCGCCGACGCCGACGGGGAAGTCCAGCACCGTGCAGACGACCCCGGGTAGGGCGACGAGGGCGTGGACCGGCCAGCCCCGCCGCAGGGTCAGGTGGCGTCCGTGCAGGTAGGCGGCCACGACCGGGACCAAGAAGAAGAACTGCCGCCACAGCGGGATGGCGTCCAGGTACAGCCCGTTGAGCAGGGCGGCCCCCGCGATGACCGCCAGGATCGCGCCGTTTCTCACTTGTGCGACACTACCGATCGCAGCCTGGCCAGCCGAACCACGGTGGTGACGGCCCCCGCCGCGGCCGCGACCGCGAAGGTGATCGTCAACGGCGCGGCGAAGTAGGTGAGCTGCGCCCAGGTGACCGTCCGGCCGTTCATCAGCAGGGAGATCAGCTCCGGATAGGCGGCGAACAGTGCCGCCGGAAGCAGCGCGGGCAGCAGCCGCGCCCCGGTCCACAGGCCGGCGCTCCCCGCACGTCTGCCCGCCCAGCGGCGGGACCGCAGTACGCCCAGCACGCCCAGGCCCGCCGCCGCCACCGCGATCAGGCCCAGAGCCAGCTCGTAGGTCTGCCGGCCGCCGCCGGGCACCTCGGGGGTCCCGCCCTCGCTCATCGCGACCAGGCCGGTGAGCACGTCGTAGGTGTCGTCGTAGAGGGCGGCGCTGTTGGTCATGACCGCGAATCCGTAGCCGGTGTCCGGGGCGATGGCCTGCACGGCGGTGTAGGTGAACAGATTGCCCGAGTGGACGAGCAACCTGGCGCCGCCCACGGTCTCCTGGCCCCAGCCCATGCCGTAGTCACGCACCTCGGACGGCGCGTGCATGGTCCGCAGGCTCTGCGGTGTCACCGGTGGCCTGCCATGGCCGTTCTGGCCGATCAGCCACCTGCCCATGTCGGCCGCGTCGGTGACGACGCCACCGCTCCCGCCGTCGCGGAAGCCGGGCGGTTCAGGGCGCGCCACCCAGGCGCCGTACACCGAGTCGAACCCCTCGGCCGGCTTGATGGCCCGGTCTGCGACGGACCGGGCTCCGACGGCGCTGCCGGTCATGCCGAGCGGGCCGAAGACGTGCCGCCGCATGTAGTCGCCGAAGCCCTGCCCGCCGACGACCTCGACCAGCCGGGCGGCCAGGTCGTAGTTGACGTTGCAGTACTCCCAGTGTGTGCCGGGGTCGGCGGCCAGCGTGCCGGTGCCCAGCGCGGACACGTATCCGGCGAGCGACGTGGCCGCCTGCGTCGCGCCGATGTCGACGGTGGTGTCGGACAGTCCGGAGGTCTGGTTCAGCAGTTGCCGCACGGTGATCCGGCCGGCGCGCGGGTCGGCCATCCGGAACTCCCGCAGCCGGCCGGCGACCGGTTCGTCCAGCGAGAGCCTGCCGTCGTCGACCAGCGTCATGACGGCCATGGCCGTGAACGACTTGCTGACCGAGGCGACGCGCATCGGCGTCGTCTCGGTGACCGGTTCGCCGTCCGCGTCGTGCCCGTACCCCCGGGCGAGCACGACCCTGTCCCGGTGGGTCACGACGACCGACATCCCCGGCAACCCGGTGGACTTCATGGTCCTGCGCAGGTAGGCGTCGATGGCCGCCGGGGATGGCCCGGTCGATGGAGCGGTGGACGGGGCGGTGGATGGCGCGGTGGATGGCGCGGCCCGCGTGGCGGGGGCCGTGACGACGGCCGCGACCGCGGGGGTCGTGACGACGGCCGCGACCGCGGCCGAGACCAGGCCGGCCGCCGCCACCAGGCCGATGAGCTCGCTTCGCATGGTGGAGAACCTAGGGACCGGCGGCCGCGCAAAGATCGGAGGATCGGCCACGACCACCCCTGACGAAAGTCCCATCTCGGCCGGGACGCTCGGGCTCGCGGAGCCCTGATCGGGGACCCCGGGGAACGGCCTCGCCGCTTGGAGAATGATCCGGCTCTCAGAGCGCTCGTGCCGTCGCGGCGATCAGGTGGCCTTGCCGCGGGCGATGTAGAGCTTCATGTCGGTGAAGTCGACAGTGACGTTGCAGGGCTTGTAGAAGCAGTGGAAGAAGGCGCCCGGCACGTCGAACCCGAGGGGGGCGACCTCGGCCCCTGGGTGGTTCTCGCAGTAGATCTCCTTGGCGGCGGCGCCGCCGAGGCGGATCTCCTTCGGGTAGCAGGGGTAGGTGACGGCCGGGTGGCTGTGGGCGAAGGTCCCGAGCGGGCGGTCGTGGTCGCTGCGGATCCCCAGCCGCTCGGCCGTGTCCCCGAACACGACCGCGGACATCTCACCCCCTCCGCCGAAGTTCACGCCCACCACCCCTGTGCGGGAGCCGGCGACGCCGCTGATGGTGCCCGTGCTGTGCAGATATTGCTCCCGGGCCAGCCACAGCGGCAGGGGCGCCGCGCCCGCCTGGAGGGCGGCGGCGCGTGCCTTCCTGGCCGTTTCGGGGGTTCTGCGGCGCAGGATCAGCGACCGGCCCGCGTAGTCGAAGGTGGTGAGCAGGTGGTAGAAGACCCACGTGCCGATCAGGCCGTCGTTGTCGGTGTCGACGTCTTCGCCCGACTCCGTCGACGACCAGCCCACGGGCACGTTGCGCAGTTCGATGCCGCCCAGCGTGAAGGAGTCCAGCACCCCGTAGTACGCCCATATGACGTTGTTCTCGTACTCGATCTTCTGACTGGCGACCGGGCGCAGCCCGGCCTCCTTGGCCACCGACGCGCGCATACCCAGGTTCGGGGCGCCGGTGTAGAAGGTGAACCGCTTCGGCGGCCCGCCGTTGACCGAGGCCTCCACCAGCGGCATCGGGTCCACCTGCTGCCATGGCAGCCGCGCGATGTCGCCGTGGACCTGATACGCCTCGCCGCTGACCGCCGCGAACCACGTCGCGTAGGCTTCCTCGCCGGCCGCGCGCCAGTGTGGTGCGGACTGGGAGAGTTTGTCCTGTCTGATGTAGCAGTCGGCCAGGAAGTAGTTGGCGTCCTTGTCGTCGGGCGCCAGGCTGAGGGCCATCGTGAGGTATTTCTCGGCGTCGGGGAACCTGTTGGCCAGTAGCCCCACATGACCGCGCCGTCGGGCCGCGTGCAGATTCGTAGGGTCTGTTCTCAGGATCTCCTCGTAGGCCCGGCCGGCCTGCTCGAACCTCCCGGCCCTGAACAGCGCGTCGGCGTCACCGCCGCCGGCCGGCGCCGTGGCCGCCCCGCCCAGCAGCGGCGCCGTCGCGGCCGCACCGGCCAGCGCGGCGGCGCCCCGCAACACCGAACGCCGGTCCCATCCTGCGTCATTCACCAACGCCCTCTCCCTTCGTGATCACCTTCGCCGGAGCCTCAAGCCTGCGCGGACGGTCCCAGCAGCCCGGGCCGGCTCAACTCGCCTGCTTGATGAGGGCGAGGCCGAAGTCCGCCGGGGCCACACCGGGCCGCACACCATCGACCCGGCGCGGACGCACCCGCCGGGCTTCGCCGCACGCTCGGTGGCTCACCGGCGGTTCGCCCGCCGACCCCATTCACTGTCGACCGGCCGTGTCCCCGCCTCGTGCGCTCCGCGTCATGGTCGTGTCACGGCCGCGGCCACGGTGGCGGCGCCGGCGCTGCGACCGATGACCGGCCGCCGCCTCGGCGGCGCGTGGGGCCGTGATCGGCGGCGGCACGGTCGCGGCCCC
The DNA here is from genome assembly GCF_040607475.1 of Sphaerisporangium sp. NPDC005288. Taxonomy (NCBI): domain Bacteria; kingdom Bacillati; phylum Actinomycetota; class Actinomycetes; order Streptosporangiales; family Streptosporangiaceae; genus Sphaerisporangium; species Sphaerisporangium sp. NPDC005288. The sequence continues at coordinate 100,776 of NZ_JBEXGT010000032.1, forward strand.
GAGGCCGCCGAGGACGACGACCTTTGACACCTGGCAGGCGCCGGAGCGCATCGGGGCAGGTCAGGTCGCCGGGCTGGTCACCAGCTCGATCTCGATGGCCAGCACGCCGAGGGCTTCCTTTTCGGGCCCGTAGATGCGGCGGATGTTGGCGAGCTGCTGGTCGGGGGCTCGCCGGGTTGACCTTCGCCGGGCCCTCGGTGTCCAGGAGTTCCTCGAACGAGCCGAACTGGGCGAATTGATCTGCCGATCTCCCGAGTGGAGGCGAAGGCTAGCCGAGGATACGGGTGAGCAGGCCGGTGAGCGTGTCACGCTCGGTGGCCGACAGGGCGTCCAAGATGTCGTGTTGAACCCTCGTGAGTGTCGTATCCAGGTCTTCGAGCCGTCGTCGCCCGGCGGCGGTCAGGGTGACCAGGTTGCGGCGCCGGTCGGCGGGGTCTGGGGCGCGCGCGACGTGGCCTTGTTCTACCAGCTCATTGAGCATCGTGTGCATGTCACTCTGGTCGATTCCGCATCGTTGGCCGATCTGCACCTGGCTGTTCGGGCCGAACTCGTCCAGCGCGGCGAGGATCGCGAAGTGATAGGCGTGCCCACCGGCAGCGGCCATCGTTTCTTTGATGAGTCGATGCGCCCGCGCGGAAGCCCTGTTGATCAGCCAGCTGGGTTTGCGGCGCAGACGGGCCGGCGCTTCGTTCATCTCCACGCACGCAGTTTAAGCCAATCCCTTGGTCCACCCAACGAACCTGGATATACTCTTGGTTCGACCAAGATTGGACGAACCAAGAGATTGAAGGTAGGAACGATGTCGCTCACTCTGGACGAGGCTCGGGCCGTCAGCGACCGCGTGCGCGAGCACGCTGCCGCAATCGGCGCGACGGTTACGGTCGCAATCGTCGACGGCGGCGGGCACCTGCAGGTTCTCGATCGCATGGACGGCGCGTCTCCGATGTCGGCCCGTATCGCCCCGGCGAAAGCATCCAGCGTTGCGCTGTTTCGTCGCGACGACAGTGACCTGATGGGCCTGCAGCAGGCCTACCCGGCGGTGTTCGCGCAGATCGTGGACGTGGCGGGAACACCCATCGTGACCGGCAGGGCCGCTCGGCTGATCCGGCGCGGCGATGTCGTCGTCGGTGCGATCGCGATCGCCGGAGGGACGCTCGAACAGGATGACCAGTGCGCCGATGTCGGGGTCGGCTCCCTGTCACCCTCCGCGTCAGCATAGGCCTGTTCACCCGGTCAGGAGCTCCACGTAGCCGCGCCGCACCGTCCGCCTCACCGCCCCACTCGAACTCCACAACGCCGCACTCCAGCAGAGCTCCGCCCTGGCCGCCGACACCGCCCGCCCCGCCGAACGGAAAGCCCACAGGTCTACGCCATCCGCATCCGAACGGCCAACGGCGCTAACTCCGCCTGAACCGGCTCGCTAACGCCGTTTTCCGTTCGGTTGCTCCGAGTGCTCGGGGTGCTCCGGGTGGAGAGCGGCGCGGGCGGCGCGGCAGTCGGGGTCCTGCTCGGCCGCCTGCTGGAGCCGGGCGGCCAGCAGGGCGGCGGCCTCGGCGAAGTGCGCCAGGCGCTCGGCGCCGAGCGTCCCCACGACGAGGCGGCGCACCGACTCCTCCCGCACCTCCCGCGCGCGCGCCGCGGCCTGCCGTCCCGCCGCGGTGAGGCTGATGTCCCAGCCGCGGGCGTCCTCGGTGCAGGCGTCGCGTTCGAGCAGACCCCGTGAGCGCATGCGGGCGACCTGGTGGGACAGGCGGCTCTTCTCCCACTGCAGCGTCCAGCGCAGCTCCAGGGCGCGCATGCGGGCCGACGGGGCGTCCAGCAGCGCGTCCAGGACCTGGTGGTCGGCCTCCGACAGCCCGGTGGCGCGGGTCAGCTCACGCGCCATGTGCGCGGCGAGCTGGGCGTGGACGGCGGTGTAGCCGCGCCACGCGTCCAGCTCCGAGAGCCGGGCGGTCGCCGGCGGCTGCTGCTGCACGGTCATGCACCCCAGCCTACGACGCCGAGGTTGATACGTCATCCATCACCGAGGTACGGTTGATATATCTACCAGTTTTCCGGCGGAGGCCCCCATGCCCGACTATGGCCACGATCTACGGTTCGGGTCGTTCATCACGCCGCAGAGCGGCCGCCCCGAGGTCGCCGTCGCCCTCGCCCAGCTGAGCGAGCGGGCCGGACTGGACCTGGTCACCTTCCAGGATCACCCCTACCAGCCCGCCCACCTGGACACCTGGACGCTGCTGAGCTGGGTGGCCGCCCGCACCGAGCGCGTCCACCTGGCGGGCGACGTGATGAACCTGCCGCTGCGCCTGCCGGCCGTCCTCGCCAAGTCGGTGGCCAGCCTCGACCTGCTGTCCGGCGGACGCGTCGAGCTGGGCCTGGGCGCCGGCGGCTTCTGGGACGCGATCGAGGCCATGGGCGGCCGGCGGCTGTCCCCCGGCCAGGCCGTGGACGCCCTCGGCGAGGCCATCGAGGTGATCCGCGGAGTGTGGGACGCCGGCGAGCGCCGCGTGCTTCGCGTCGAGGGCGTCCACTACACCGTCCGCGGGGTCAAGCGCGGGCCTGCGCCGGCGCACGAGGTGCCGATCTGGCTCGGGGCCTACAAGCCGCGAATGCTGCGCCTGGTCGGCGCCAAGGCCGACGGCTGGCTGCCCAGCCTCGGGTATCTCACCCCTCAGGACGTCGCCGGCGGCAACAAGATAATCGATGAGGCGGCCGAGGAGGCGGGACGCGACCCGCGCGAGGTGCGCCGCCTGCTCAACCTCATGGAGGGCGGCTTCGGCGCCGAGGGCGGCGGCCTGCTGCAGGGCCCGCCCGCCGTGTGGGTGGAGCGGTTGCTGCCGCTGGCGCTGCAGGAGGGCGTCAGCACGTTCATCCTCGCCTCCGACGACCCGCAGACCATCCAGACCTTCGCCCAGGAGGTGGCCCCGGCGCTGCGGGAGGCCGTCGCCGCCGAGCGCTCGTCCACGCCGCCCTCCACCGGACCGTCGCGACCCGCACGCGCGCGGGCGCTGCGCAGCCCGGGCATCGACTACGACGCCCTGCCCGCCTCCCTGTCGGAATCGGCCGTCGAACCGGGCGACCGCGACTACTGGCGCGTGCGCTCCAGCTACGTCTGGCCGGGCTCCCCCGGCCTGGTGCTGCGCCCCGCCACGGCGGGACAGGTCGCAGAGGCCCTGGAGTTCGCCCGGCGGCAGCGGGCGCCGCTGTCGGTGCGCAGCGGCGGCCACGGCATCAGCGGGCGCTCCACCAACGACGGCGGCATCGTGGTGGACATCGGCGCGATGAACGGCGTGGAGGTGCTCGACCGCGCGCGCCGGCTGGTGCGCGTGGGCGCGGGAGCACGCTGGGGCGAGGTGGCGCAGGTCCTCCAGCCGCACGGGCTGGCGATCAGCTCGGGCGACTACGGCGACGTCGGCGTCGGCGGCCTGGCGACCGCCGGCGGGCAGGGCTTCCTGGGACGCTCCTACGGGCTGACCATCGACCACGTGGTCGGCGCCGAGGTGGTCCTGGCCGACGGCCGCGTCGTGCGTGCCGACGCCGAACACCATCCCGACCTGTTCTGGGCGCTTCGCGGCGCGGGCGGCAACATGGGCGTGGTCACCTCCCTGGACATCGAGGCCGCCGAGGTGGGCGAGGTCGTCTTCGCCGCCCTGGTGCACGACGCCTCCGACACCGCGGGGTTCCTGGAAGGCTTCGGACGGCTGGTCGAGGACAGCCCGCGCGCGCTCACGGCGTTCCTTTCGGTGTTCCCCACCGGCCGGGGAGAGCCGATCGTCGCCCAGAGCCTGCTCGTCTGGGCCGGCGACGACACCGACGCCGCCGTCTCGGCCATCGAGCCCTTCCTCGGCCTCGGCCCCGTGCTACAGCAGCAGGCGCAGCTCACCCCCTACGCCGCGATCGTCGCGCCGCACCACAACCAGCACCACGGCCAGTCGGGCACGCGCATGCGATCGGCCCTGGTCGAGCACCTCGAAGGCCCCACCTGCGCCGTGCTGGCCGGCCTGTTCGGCGAGCGCGGCACCGGCATGGTGCAGGTCCGCTCGGTCGGCGGCGCGGTCAACGACACCCCGCCGGAGGCGACCGCGTACGCCCACCGCACGCAGAACTTCTCCCTCACCGGGGTGTTCCAGAAGGCCGGGGGTGCGCAGGCCGAGCAGCGGTGGGAGCGGCTGGGCGTCGAGGCGATCTACCTGAGCTTCGAGTCGCACGGCGACGACGACCTGCTGGCCAAGGCGTTCCCACCGGCTACTCTGCGGCGGCTGCGGCGGGTGAAGGCCGCCTACGACCCCGGCAACGTGTTCCGGCACAACTTCCCGATCATCCCTGACCCCGCCGCCTGACCTCTCACGCTCCCCCATTGGTTGACACATCATCCTGCCGGGTACGGTCGCGAACCGACCGGCGACCTCCGTCCGAGCACCACCAGCGCCGACCGCGGCGCCGAACAGAAAGGGCTCCCTGTGCCCACCCTGCCCACTGCGCCGACCGTGCCCACTGCGCCCGCCGCGCCCGTCGCGGCCTCCGAGCCGGCGCCTTCCTCCAGCGGCGACCGCGAGGCGGCGTCCGCGCCGGTCATCGCCGCTCCCGGCGTCCCGGCCGCCGTCCCCGCGCTGATCGTCCTCGGCGACGACTCCGCGGCCGTGTGCACGGACGGGACATGCCGGTGAACGGGGCGGGCACGGCGAGCGAGCCGAAGACGGTGCGCGTCGAGGTCTGGTCGGACGTCGTCTGCCCCTGGTGCTACATCGGCAAGAGGCGCCTGGAGCGCGCCCTGGAGCGGTTCCCCCACGCCGAGGAGGTCGAGGTCGTCTGGCGCAGCTTCCAGCTCGACCCGACCTTCCCCAGCGGGGTGCGAAAGCCCGTGCCCGAGATGCTGGCCGAGAAGACCGGCGGCACGGCCGCCCAAGTGCGGGCGATGCAGGCGCAGGTCTCCGCGCTGGCCGCCGAGGAGGGCCTGGCCTACGAGCTCGAACGCTCCATCATGGTCAACACCATCGACGCCCACCGGGTCACGCACCTGGCCGGCAAGCACGGGCTCGGCGGCCCGGTCCACGAGCGCATGCTGCGCGCCCAGCTCATCGAGGGTCAGATCCTCGACGACCCCGAGACCCTCGTCCGGCTGGGCGTCGAAGCCGGGCTGCCCGAGGACGAGACCCGCGCCGTCGTCACCGGCACCGCCCACCTGGACGACGTCGAGGCCGACATCCGCGAGGCCCGCGAGCTCGGCGTCACCGGCGTGCCGTTCTTCGTGCTCAACCGCGCCTACGCCGTGTCCGGAGCACAGCCGGCCGAGCTGTTCCTGTCGGCGCTCGGCAAGGCGTACGAGCACGCCCGGACGGCGGGCCGCTGACCGCCGCTCAGGCCGCCGCCGCGTAGGGGTCCCCCGGTGGCGGTGGCCAGGCCGGCCGAGCAGCTCGGCGTCGACCCGGCCCGGCTGCGCTCGTGCGGGCGGCGAGCGAAGACGCGGACCGGGCATTCGCGGCTGGTGGCGAAGCATCTGAGGTGGCGGCCGCCGACCACGCTGGAGCTCAAGGAACTGGACGAGTTCCTGCTCGCCAGGGCGCTGGAACACGACTCGCCGACCATGCTGTTCCGGCTCGGGTGCGAGTACCTGATCTCGGCACGGCGGTGAATCCGCTCGCCTTGGCCGCTAACGCCGCTGGCCGTTCGGCTGCTGCGCAAGCCCCTCGCCGCGCGCGGCGGCGAGCCTCAATGCTGGGGCACGACTCCGCTGGTGAGGGCTTCGAACAGGCGCTCCAGGCGGGCGCGGTGCTCGTCTGCGACGGTGTCGGCCGCTTCTCCGGCGATCAGGCGCCGAGCGGTCTCCACCAGCACGACGGTGTAGCCCGCGACGAAGAAGGCGGCGAGCAGTTCGGCGTCGCCGTCGAAGGCCGGGTCGTGTTCGAGCTCATCGGCGAGGGTCTGCTGGAGGCCGGAGGCGATCTCCCTGGCGCGGGAGATGAGCGCGGGCGAAGCCGCGACGGTCCGGAAGTAGGGAGCGGACCCGTCCTTGAGGCCGGACAGGGAGTGCCGTTCGTCGAGAAACCCGAACGCCATGTCGCGCAGGGATCGGAGTACCCCGGTGTCCGGGGCGCGGTCGCGTACCGCTGAGCGCAGGAGCTCGACGGCGTCGACCTCGCGGTCCAGCAGGAGGTCCTCCTTCCGCGGGAAGTGCTTGAAGACCGTCACCGCCGAGACCCCGGCCTCCCGCGCGACCTCGGTGACCGTGACCGTGTCGAATCCACGTTCCACGAACAGCCGGGTAGCGACCGCCGAGATCTTCGCACGCGTCTGCGGTCCGCCTCGTGCTCCCGTCCTGGGCATCCCGACCCCTCACTTACTTGTGTCACTTAACTTAGTCGATTAACCTAGTGACATGCTCTTCGCACGAACAACCCTCATTGTCGCCGGTGCGGGGCTCAGCCCGCCGCGCGAGCGGCCGGACCGCGCCCGTACCGATCATCACGACGTGAACGGAGTCCTCCATGCGTGAGACGACCGCGCCCCGGACGCTGCGGGAGGCGTGGATCGCGTTGGCGGGACTGTCGGCGGTGTTCCTCTTCGAGATGCTGGACAATTCGATCCTGAACGTCGCACTGCCGGTGATCGGACGCGACCTGGACGCCTCGACGACCGCGTTGCAGTGGGTGACGGGCGCCTATGCGGTCGTGTTCGGCGGGTTGATGCTCGTGTTCGGCGCGATCGCCGATCGGTTCGGCCGGCGGCGGATCATGCTGATCGGCCTGGTCCTGCTCGGCGTGGCGAGCCTGGCGACCGCCGTGGTCACCACCGCCGGGCAACTGATCGCCGTGCGGGCGACGATGGGGGTCGCCGCGGCGATGACGACCCCGGGCTCGATGGCGCTGGCGTTCCGGCTGTTCGACGAGGACGGCCTGCGCGTGCGCGCGCTGACCCTCATCTCGACCGTCGGCCTGGTCGGGCTCGCGATCGGCCCGACGGCGGGCGGCCTGGTGCTGGCGATCGCACCGTGGCAGGTCCTGCTGCTGGTGAACGTGCCGATCGCCGTGCTGGCGCTCTTCTGCGTTCGGCACGGCCTCGCCGGCGACGACCCGGGCGGCCTCCACCGCGACCCCCTCGACGTCCCCGGGATGCTGCTGGGCACGGCGACGATCGTGCTCGCGCTCCTCGCGCCGACGCTGTTCGTGGAGCAGGGCGCCGGCTCCTGGGTGCCTTGGGCGGCCACCGCCGCGACCACGGCGGCGGCGATCTGCTTCGTCCTGCGCGAGCGCTTGACCCGCCATCCGCTGCTCGACCTGAAGCTCCTGGCCCTTCCCCTGGTCTCCAGCGGCCTGGCCTACAAGGCCGCCGCCGGGCTGGCGACCGCGGGACTCGGTTACATGGTGACGCTGCAACTCCAGCTCGACTGGGGCTGGCCCCCCGCGCTGGCCGCTGTCGGGATGCTGCCGCAGGTCGTCGTCCTCCTCGCGGGCAGCCCGTTCGTGAACCCGTTCGTGCGGCGCGTCGGCCTGGACCGGGCCGCCTGGACCAGCGCCGCGGCGGTCGTGTCCGGCCTGGCCGTCTACGGCCTGCTCGGCCGGTTCGGCTACCTGTGGATCGCGACGGCGCTCGTCCTGGTGGCGGCCGGGATGCGCGTGGTCGGCGTCGTGGCCGGGCTCAACGTGGTCCGGGGCCTGCCCGGCAACCGGACCACCATCGGCGCCGCGCTCGTCGACACCGCCTCCCAGATCACCTCCGGCATCGGCATCGCCGTCACCGGCACCATCCTCGCCATCGTGTTCACCGGCGACATCGCCGCGTCCCCCTGGAGCCCGAGGCAGACCGGCGAGTTCCACCAGGCCGTCACCACGGCGGGCCTCACCCTCACCCTCGTCGCGGCGGCCCTGGTCGGCTGGGGGTTCATCCGCACCCGGCGCGCCGCCGGCGACCGGGCGGCCACCTCCATCGACGACACCGTCCCCCAAGACGCCTGACACCCCATCGGCGATCACTTCCGACCACGGTATGGAGCACACCGCATGACCCACCACATCTGCCTGCCCGACGACCGGGTCGCGATCCTCGGCGCGCTCGATCTGGAACGCACCCCGGACGGGGTCCGTCCCCGACGGCTCCCGGCCTGGACCCGGCCGCGCCTGCACGACGGCTGGATGGACCTGATCGTCTCGCATGCGGCCGGGGTTCGCCTGCGCCTGCGCACGGGAGCGCGGTCGCTGGCCCTCGGCGTGCACGTCACCGTGCCGGACATGGGTGCGGGTCCGCTGCCGGCATCGTTCGACCTCGCCGTCGACGGCACCGTGCTCGCCCGTGTGCCGACCACGGCCGGAGACGTGCTGAGTCTCGCCGTCGACTTCGCCGACGTCCGGCTCACCCCGGGACCCCCCGAAACCGTGCGCTTCGACGATCTGCCACCAGGAGACAAGGAAGTCGAGATCTGGTTGCCGCACAGCGCGACGGTCGAGCTGCGCACGCTCGGCGCCGACGCGCCGCTGCTCGCACCGACCCCGCCGACCGGCGTGGCATGGGTGCACTACGGCTCGTCGATCAGCCACGGCCTGGAGGCGCCCGCCCCCACCCTGACCTGGCCGGCCATCGCCGCCCTGACGACCGGTGCCGCGCTGACCAACCTCGGATTCGGCGGCAACGCCGTACTCGACCCGGAGGTCGCCCGCGCCATCCGGGATACCCCGGCCGACCTGATCACCCTCAAGGTCGGGATCAACATCGTCGGGTCGGCGTCGATGCGAGAGCGCACCTTCGTCCCCGCCGTGCACGGGTTCCTGGACACGATCCGCGAAGGCCACCCGGACACTCCGGTCGTGCTCATCTCACCGACCCCCTTCGCCGAACTGGAGACCATGGCCGGACCCACCGCACCCGACCCGGAAACCGGACGCCAACACGCTCTGGGGTCCCCGGGCGCCGGAGCGCTGACCCTGACCGGTGTCCGCACGCTGCTCGCCAAGGTCGTCGACGTCCGCGCCGACCCGGCGCTGCACTACCTCGACGGGCGCGAGCTCCTCGGACCGGAGGAGGCCAGGTCGCTGCCCGACGGAGTGCACCCCGACCCGGCGGCGCACCTGCGGATGGGCGACCGAGCCGCCCGGCTGCTCCTGGGCCCTCATCTGTGACCGACACCCGACCCGCTCTGCGTGGCCGGTGAATCCAGATCCCGCACGGCGGCCGCGGTCCTCCTCGGCTTCGGTCGGGTTCCGCAGGGACCGCAGCACGGCCGCCGGCCGAGCCGGCTACCTGCGGACGCAGATCGCGCACCGATTAGGTTTCCGCGCCGTGCCCGTCTGTACGTGTGAGATCGACTCACGAGAGGCTGGCACGATGCGGAAACTGATCTTCGGCATGAACCTGAGCCTGGACGGCTACATCGCCGCACCCGGCGACGAACTCGGCTGGGGCGTACCGAGCGACGAGCAGTTCCAGTGGTGGTCCGACCGGGTGGGGGCGACCGGCCTGGCGCTGTACGGGCGCAAACTGTGGGAGACGATGAGTTCCCACTGGCCGACCGCCGACCAGCAGCCCGGCGCCACCCCGGCGGAGATCGAGTTCGCCCGCCGCTGGCGGGACATGCCGAAGGTGGTGTTCTCATCGACGATCGACAAGGTCGACTGGAACACCCGCCTGGTCACCGGCGACGCGGTCACCGAGATCACCCGGCTCAAGGCCGAAGACGGCGGCCCCATGGACATCAGCAGCGCCACACTTGCCGCAGCGGCCATGCGGGCCGGGCTGATCGACGAGTACGTGCTGGTCACCGCACCGGTCTTGCTGGGCGGCGGCACGCCGTTCTTCACGGCCCTGGACAGCTGGGTGAACCTGAACCTGGTGGAGACGCGGACGTTCCCCGGCGGCGTGGTGCTGACCCGATACGAGACGAGGCGATGAGCACGGGCCAGATGCTCGGCTCGTGAGGCCGGGTCCTGGGCTCGTGAGGCCAGGTCGAGACCTTCCTGGCGTGCTCACCGTGACCTTCGGCTATGAGGGAACCTTCCCCGGGCCCTTCCTCGCGTTCCGAGTGAGCTGTTGACCGACCTGCTGGAGATGAGGGACGACGGCGTCGTCGATCGTGACGATGTTCTTCGGGCATGAAGATGCCCCGCCGGCAACGCCGGCGGGGCGGTGGTGTTCGCGTTGTCGCGTTGGTGTTCAGCTGGTCGGGGTGCTCATTCCGCGGTGACTTCGGTGACGGCGGCCCGTTGCGCTGGACTCCTCGACGATGGGGACTCCTCTGATCACAGTGTCGGGGGCAGGCCCAGCCATGGTTTGTCGGCGGCGTCGAATCCGGTGAGCTCGGCGATCTTCCCGTCGACGATGTGCAGGACCGCGATGGTGAATAGCCGGTAGTCCGGGTCGTCGGGGGTGCGGAGGTACAGCACGGCGGCAGGCATGCGGTTGACCGTCGTGGTGATGCAGCGCCAGTCGTCGTGGCCGCGCTGGAAGAGCCCACCGGAGACCCAGCCGTCCACCGCGTCCTTGGCCGTGATGACCGAGGTGCCCGGCTCGGGCAGCATCGCGAAGCGCAGGTCGTCGCGCAGCAGGGACATCAGCCCGTCGAGGTCGTTGCGCTCGTGAGCGTCGATATACGACTTCACCACGCCGCGCTCGTCATTCGACAGCTCGTGGGTGGCGGGGCTCCGCCAGTCGAGGCGGCGGTCGGGCAGCTGCTCGCGCATCGTCACACGGGCCCGCTGCAGTGCGCTGGTCACCGATGCGACGGTCAGTTCGAGGACGTCGGCGGCTTTCGACGCCGGCCAGCCGAGGACGTCGCGCAGGATGAACGCCGCCCGCTGCCGCGGCGGCAGGTGCTGGACGGCGACGATGAACGCCAGCTCGATCGTTTCCCGCGCCACCACCGATTCCTGCGGGTCCTCGGGGAGCATCCGGTCGGGGTAGGGCTGCAGGTAAAGCACCTCGGAGCCGGGGTCCGGCAGCTCGGACGGCACGGGTGTGCGGTCGTTGCGCTTGTCCAGGAAGTCGAGGCAGGCGTTCGTCGCGATCCGGTACAGCCAGGTCCGCAGGGTCGCGTGGCCCTTGAACGACTCCCGCTTGTTCCACGCTCGCAGGAACGTCTCCTGCGTCATGTCCTGGGCATCCTCGTAGTTCGCGAGCATCCGGTAGCAGTGCACCTGCAGCTCACGCCGGTGGCGCTCCGTGATGAGTGCGAACCGCGCCGTGTCGCCTGAGCGGACCGCCGCGAGGAACGTGACCTCGTCGGCGCCCAGCGGTCTGGGGTCGGTCATGGTCATCAATCCTTCCACCGGTGCGAGGGCCAACAGAACTGACGACGTGGCAGTTCGCTCGCTCAGGACGCCGCCGCGTAGAGCAGTTCGCGCAGCCCGGGAACGTCCTCCCTGTCGTCCCGCCAGACCAGCCGCAGGCTCAGGCCGGGCACGGGGAGGGCGAGCCCGGCCAGCGTCCCGGCGCACAACGCCTCCCGCACGGCGAACTCGGGCAGCAGCGCGACGCCCAGCCCCTGCTCGGCCCAGGCGCGCATCACCGCCACCCCGCCCGCCCGCACCCGTTCGGTGTCCGGGCCGATGAGCCGGTCGGCGGCCATCCGGAACGAGCAGCCCTCCGCGTTGACCAGCAGCCGCTCACCGGACAGCTCCCCGGCGGCCAGGACGGGACGTCCAGCCAGCCGGTGGCCGGGGGCGGCCACCAGGATGAGCGGGACCGCGCCGACGTCCACGAAGGTCAGCGGCGCCCGCGGCGGGCGGAAACCGAGGTCTCCAAGAGCGGCGCCGGTGTCCATCAGCAGCGCCGCCTCCAGCCGCCCGGCGGCCACCTCGGCCAGCAACTCATCGCGGCTCACGCTCGGCCGGACCTCGACGCGCAGGCCGGGACGGCGGCGAGCCAGCCTGGCCAGCACGCGGGACCCGTGGACGGCGGCGATGGTCTCCAGCGCTCCCATGCGCAACAGGGCCGCCTCGCCGCTCACCTCACGGCGCGCCCGCCCGGCCTGCTCCAGCAGCCGGCCCGCCCAGGTCACCAGGCGTTCGCCCGGCTCGGTGAGACGCATCCCCTTGGCGGTGCGCTCGAACAACGCCACGCCCAGCGACCCCTCCAGAGCGCGGATCTGCGCCGAGACGCTGGAGGGCGCCATCCCCAGCGCGACGGCGGCCTCGGTCACCGTCCGGTGCCGCACCACCGCCTCGAAGATGCTCAACTGGCGCAGTTCCATGCGTGTCCCAACCTGCGGACGGCGTTCGGAAATTCCGAACGGAGCGTTCGTCCGACGCGGTGGAGGCTGAAGGTGCCGGCGCGGACAGTTGCCGCATGAGCGCTTCTCCTCCCCCTTCCTCCTCCGCCTCGCCGGGCATGCCGCGCGCCACGGGCCGCCATCCCGCGCACGGCCATCCGGCGGGCGGCCGCCACGACGGTCATCCCGCGGACGACCGTGTGACGGACGACCGCCCGGTTGAGGGGCGCCCACCGGGCAGGGGGCCGCGCGGGACAGAGCGTGACGGTCGGCGGTGGCCGGCGCTGCTGGGCATCTCGCTCGGATATTTCATGGTGTTGCTGGACATGACGGTACTGTCGGTCGCCGAGCCTGATCTGGCGTCCTCGCTGCGCGTCCCGATCGCGGGCCTGCAGTGGGTGACCACGGGGTACACGGTGGTCTTCGGCGCCTGCCTGCTGTCGGCGGGAGCGGTCGCCGACCGGTACGGCGCGGGCCGCGCCTTCCGCGCGGGGGTCACGGTGTTCGGCCTGGGCTCGCTGGCGGCGGCCCTGGCTCCGGCGCTCGGGTGGCTGGTCGCCTCGCGCGCGTTGCTGGGCGTCGCCGCGGCGGCCTGCGTGCCCGCCTCCATGGCGCTGATCGCGCGGCTCTATCCCGCCGCGGCCGAACGCGCGCGGGCGGTGGCGACGTGGGCGGCCATCAGCGGCGCCGCGGTGGCGGCCGGTCCGGTCGCCGGCGGCGCGCTGGTCGATCTCGCCGGATGGCGGGCCACCTTCCTGATCAACGTGCCGATCGCCGCGCTCGTGCTCGTCCTGGTCGCCGGACGGTGGGCCGACCACCCGCGCGGCGACCGGCGGATCGACTGGCCGGCGCAGCTCGCGGCGGGCGGGGCGCTGGCACTGCTGACCGACGCGCTGGTCGCCTCGGGCTCGCGTTCGTGGGCGCACGCCGCCGCGTCCGGGCTCGCCGTGGTGCCGCTCGCGGCCGGGGCGGCGGTCCTCGGGCGACGCGGCCCGGCTCCCGTGCTCGACCCGGCGTTGCTGCGCGCCGGGGGCGTGCGGGCCGGGCTGGCGGCGGGCGCTGCGGTCGGCTTCGCCCTCAACGGCGGCCTGTTCGTGCTGCCGCTGCTGCTCCAGGGCGACCGCCACCTCGGCGCGACCGCCGGCGGCCTGGCCTTCCTGCCGCTGACGCTGCCGTTCGTGCTCAACCCCCCGGTGACCGGCCGCGTCGTGGCACGCTTCGGCCCGCGCCCGTCCATCGTCGCCGGACTGGCGCTGCTCACCGCGGGAGGGGCCGTCCTGGGATGGGCCGTCGCGGCCGGCGCCGCGTACGGCGTGCTCGCCCTGGGGCTGCTGCTCAGCGGGTTCGGCGTCTCGTTCGTCCTGCCCGCCGTCGTCACGGCCGTGGTCGCCGCCGCGCCCCAGGGCGGCGCCGGCGCCGCCGGAGGGATGCTCAACGCGGTCCGCCAGGCCGGCGCCACGCTCGGCGTGGCGGCCATGGGCGCCCTCATGGGACTCGGCCCGGCGACCGGACCGGCGTGCGCGCTGCTGCTGTCGGCCGTGGTGTGCGGCGCGGCCGCCATCCCCTTCGCCTTCGAGGCGCGGCGCGCCACGCCGTCCGTGATCAGCCGGCCCTGACGCGGCCACGCCCTCCGCCTGGTTTGGCCGGGGTACCGGCTCGGCTCCGGGAGCCGAGCCGGTCATGGAACTCGGCGATCAGCTCGCCCAGGTCCATTTCTGGTTGCCGCCGCCATTGCAGGAGTAGAGCTGGATCTTGGTGCCGTTGCCGGTGGCGGCGCCGACGGCGTCCACGCACAACCCCGACTGCACGCCGGTGATGCTCCCGTCGGAGTTGACCCGCCACTGCTGGTTGGTGCCGCCGTGGCAGGAGTAGATCTGGATCTTGGCGCCGTTGCCGCTGCCGCCGGCGTCCAGGCACTTGTTGCCGTAGACCCTGATCTCGCTCGCCGAGGTGGAACTCCACTTCTGGTTGGTCTGCCCGTTGCAGTCCCACAGCTGGACCTGGGTGCCATCAGTGGTGCTCGCGTTCGGCACATCCAGGCACCGGCCGGAACCCACTCCCCTGATCGCCCCGTTGCCGCCACCGGTCGGAGTGGGGGTCGGCGTGGGAGTGACGGTGGGGGTGACGGTCGGCGTGGGGGTCGGTGTGGGGGTGGGGTTGGTGGAGGTTCCGTCGAGGCCGAGGAAGGTGATGGCGTAGGCGAGTTGGCCGGTCATGGGGAGTTG
>NZ_JBEXGT010000033.1:0-113327 GCF_040607475.1 Sphaerisporangium sp. NPDC005288
CCGCCTTTCCCTCTTGGTGGCCTCCCCGGTAACCACCCCCGCGGGCCCGCGCGCCGGCCCGGCCCCCTAGGGCCCCGGGGGGGCCGGCCGGCCGGCGGGGCCCCCCCGCGCCGCGGCGGACCTCAGCGGGCCGCCGGGGGAGCCGGGTCGACCGGCACCTGTTCGGGCAGGTCGGGGGAGGAGGCGGGCGGCATCGGCAGCGGCACCCCCGGGCCGGTCCTGCCGTTGCGCGAGGAGGCGAAGCGCCGCATGATCGGCCGTTCCACCAGCGAGTACAGCGCCCACGACAGGCCCAGCGTGATGCCGGCCAGCACGGCCATCATCCCGAAGGCCGCCGGGGTGCTCCAGCCCTGCATGTTGCCGAACCACTGGCGGACGTAGATCAGCACCAGGAAGTGCCACATGTAGAAGGCGTAGGACACCTCGCCGAGCCACACCATGACCTTGCTGCCGAGCCAGTTCGTCCGCCGCTCGGCGTCGCCGACGGCGCCGGCCGCGATGATCAGGCCGAGCGGGACGACGGAGACGGCCACGACGTCGAAGCCGATCGGGAACTGCGGCGCGACGGCGTACAGGACGATGCCCAGGGCGAGCGCCCCGCCGAGGCCCACCGGCAGCCGCCTGCCGGTCATGACGATCCTCGCCAGGATCATGCCGAACACGAACTCCAGCATCCGGACCGGCGGGAACTGCATGACGAACCACATCTCCAGCTCGGTCATGCCGAAGCCGGGGATGGGAGGCTGGGCCGGAAGCAGCTTGGCCACCAGCGGGACGGCGAAGATGGCCAGCACGGCCAGGCCCGCGTACCCCCACAGCCGCTCGGGCCTGATGCGTCCGATGTAGCGGGCCAGCAGCGGGAAGCACAGGTAGAACAGCGCCTCACACGACAGCGACCACGCGGGGGAGTTGAACGCCGTCCTGACGCTCAGGTTGGGGACGTAGGACTGCAGCAGCAGCGCGTGCAGCAGCGCCGTCCCGCCGTCGATGGCCTGCTTGCCCACCCAGCTCACCAGCACCAGCGCGGCGGCCAGCGTGATGATGTAGTTGGGGTAGATCTTCAGGAAGCGGCGGCGCAGGAAGGTCGCCGTGGTGTCGGAGGACCGCGCGGCGTAGGTCAGGACGAAGCCGCTGAGGATGAAGAAGTAGGAGACCGCCGCCCAGCCGCCCTGGATGACCACCGACATGTACGTGCCGGCGAACGCCGCGGAGGCGAACAGGCTCGCGCCGATGGCGTGGGTGAGGAAGACCATCCCCGCGGATATGAACCGCATTCCCGTCAGCGACGGAAGCCGGGACGGCAGGGCTACAGGACGGGAACCGACGGATTGCGATAACTCCACCATTAGACGCACCTTCTCAAGTTCTGGCCGGCTCAGGCTCGATCAGCGGGCGGCCCGGCGTGCCCTTTCGCGCGGTCGATCGGGGAGCCACCGTTCATCGATCGGCAGGACTTGACCATTGCATCCCCGCGTACGGCGCCGCATTTTCCAAATTGCGGTCTTGGCGCGCGGCGGCGCGGTTCCCGGCGCGTACGGGAAACGGGTCCGCGCAGGTCAGTGGCCCCGTTCCCGTGCCGGCCCGGCGGGGAGGGGGCGCACACCGCATTCCAGGAGATGCCCGCGCGGCGGGCGGCGGTGAACGCTGGGCTGCACGGCACGATTCCCCGTCAGCCATTCGAGATGAAGGACTGCGCGCCAATGGCAGTGGCCACGAATGTTACCGAGCACGGAGTCGTCCTCCCGTCCGAGACCGCCCTCACGCCGGCCGAGATGGTCGCGCGAGCCGAGGCCATCGCGGCCACGCTCGTCGACCGCCAGGCCGAGACCGAGGAGCGCACCTTCTACGCGCAGGACACCCACGAGGAGTTCCTCCGGGCCGGCTTCTACCGCATCCTCGTCCCGCGGCGCTACGGCGGCCTGGAGTACGGCATCGACACCTTCATGCGGGTGACGATGGCCCTCACCAGGGGATGCCCGTCCACCGGCTGGATGTACTGCCTGGGCCACGCCCACGCCCTGGTCGTCGCCTCGCTGTTCGAGGAGCGCGCGCAGTCGGAGATCTTCGCGGGCGGCGACTTCATCTGCCCGGCCACGGTCGCGCCGAGCGGCACGGCCGAGCGCACCCCCGGCGGCGACTGGGTGCTCAACGGCACCTGGGGCTACAACTCGGGCGCGCCGTACGCGACGCACTTCATCGGCCACACCCTGGTGTCCCCCGGCGAGGGCCTGCCGCCGTCGCCCATGATGTTCATCGCCGAGCGCAGCCAGTGGCGCCGCCTGTCCGACTGGGGCAAGCAGCTCGGGCTCAAGGGGAGCGGCTCGCACAGCATCACCATGGAGAACGGCGTCGTCCCCGGCCACTTCACGCTGGACACCCACGTCAGCCAGGTGGACGTGTCCAAGGGCACCCCGGGGCGCACGCTGCACGGCAACCCCGAGTACGGCGGCGGCCAGCTCAGCTTCATGGTCATCGAGGACGCCATCCTCGCCGTCGGCATGGCGCTCGGCGCGCTCGACGCCTTCGAGGACCTGATGCGCAGCCGCGTCGCCCTGTTCCCGCCGAACCTGCCCCGCACCCAGGACCCCGACTACCAGTTCTGGTACGGCCAGGCCGCCGGGATGATCGCCACCGGCGAGGCGGCCGTGCTGAACGCCGTCCAGCAGTGGCGGGAGATCTGCGCGCTCGGCCCCGCGGCGGTCACCAAGGAGGTGGAGATGCGCATCGCCGCCATCTGCCACCAGGTGGTGGACCTGTGCTGGCACGCGGTCGAGAACTACCTGTTCCCGACCGCCGGTTCCAGCGCCGTGCGGCACGGTGAGCGCATCGAGCGGGTGTGGCGGGACATGTCCATGTTCCACAGCCACGCCGGCTTCGCCGTCTTCCTGTCCACCATCGCCAAGCGCGAGCTGGCCAAGGCCCGCTTCGGCGTGGAGGACCACGCCCACGCCTGACCCGCGCACGGGTCCCCGCGACCCTGCCGGCCGTGCCCACCGACGACGCTGCGCACGGCCGGCAGAGAACGTCCATCCGCCCCGCACCGCCGGCGGAGAACCTCCATCCGCCGCGCACCGCCGGCGGAGAACACCTCGAGAGCACGTCCAAGAGCGCACAGCGGCGAAGACCCGCGTCCCCCGGCCTGCCGGTGGGGGACGCGGGTCTTCGCCGTGGGAGGACCGCCCGCCGCAGGACGGGCGGCCGCCGTGCTAGCGGCTCGGCTTGCGGGCCGAGACGATGACGTACCCGATCTGGTCCTTGCGCGGGGCGAAGAAGCCCAGGTGGCGGCGGGAGAACTCGGCCAGGGCCTCCTCGCCGAACTTGGCGGCGATCGAGTCCCGGTGGTCCATGGCGGCCTTGATGTACTTGCTCTTCTTGCCGAACACGCGCGGGCCGCACTGGGTGTACTCCTCGACCTCGAAGCCGGCCCGGCGCGCGTGCTCGATCCACTGCGCCAGCGTGGGCAGTTCGCGCAGCTTCAGCGTGCTCATGAACCGGCGCACCCGCGCGGGCTCGGAGTCGGACTCCAGGCTGAAGTCGGAGAAGGAGATGCGGCCGCCGGGGCGCAGCACCCGGAACAGCTCCGACAGCACCCGCCCGAGGTCGGGGGCGTTCTGCAGCGACTCCAGCGCCAGGACGGCGTCGAAGGACCCGTCGGGGTAGGCCAGCTGGGTGTAGTCGCCGTACTCGAAGGTCACCCGGTCGGTCACCCCGTTGGTGACGGCGCGCTCGTTGGCCTTGTCGATCTCGAAGGAGCTGACGGTGATGCCGGTGACGCGGGCGCCGTAGTTCCTGGCCAGGAAGACCGCCGTCTCGCCCGGCCCGCACCCGGCGTCCAGGACGCGCTCGCCCGGGCGCAGCCCGAGGGTCTCGGCCACCTTGCGGCTGATGCGGTGGACGGCGTCCTTCAGCGGCGCGTCGTCGTCGTTGTCGTACCAGTACCACATGTGCAACTGGCCGTCGCGCAGCTCGTCGCCGATGGGGGAGCGCTCGTCGTAATGGGTGCCGATGGCGGCCGAGTCGATCAGTTCCCTGGTCATCAATCCCTCATTCCAGACGATGGGCGGCCGGTGGCGGGGCACGCAGAAGGGCCGGGGCGGCCGGCGGCCCGAAGGGATGCCGTCCCGCGGCCGAGGGCGAATGCGGACGCGTTTTCCCAAGGCTCATGGTGACCGCGCGGAGCCCTTTCACGCATCTCCGCGGTTGCTGCCTGCGGGCGGCATCAGGGCAGCTCGGAAGGGGGGTCGGCGGTAAGCACGCTCGGAGAAGACTCCCCGCCGGGCCGGTGCGAAGATTTTCGTGGACGCAATTCTCGCCGGACCGGTACCGAGCCGTCCTGGCCGTGGAAATCGGCCACCCGGCGGTGCGCATCGAAAAGTGCACATTGGGCGCGGCCGGCGTACGCCGGCGATTCCAGCCGTGCGGCCGCCCATTCTCCCTTCGTGAAAGGACGCGCACATGAGTGTTGCCACCACGGGGCCCGCTGTCGCCGAACTGCTGACCGATTTCACCACCGCGGAGCCGGCGAGCCTGGAGGCGGACTTCCACCGGCTGGTCTCGGCGCTGTGGCACCGTGGGGAGGCGGGTGACCGCGCCCTGACGGCCGTTCCCGCGCTCGTGGCCGCGCTGGACGAGGCCGGCGACGACCGCAAGGGCCACCTGGCCGTCCTTCTCGGGCTGCTCGCCGAGGCCGAGTACCCGGCCATCGACGGCCCGCTCAACGCGGCCGTCCGCGAGGGCCTGGACCGCTACCTGGACCTGCTGGCCCGCACGGGCAAGGACCGGCCGCTGACGCTCGCCCTGCTGTACCTGGTGTCGCACTTCCCCGGCGACCGCGAGCGCATCCTCGCCGCCGTCGCGCCTCTGGAGCTGAGCCCCCCCGACCAGAGCCGGCTCGTGCGCGGCCTGGCCTCGCTCGACTACGACGACCCCGACATCGGCCGCATGTGGCCCTCCCCGTCGGTGTGGGACCTCAGCGCGGAGGACCTGGAGTTCCACCGGCAGCAGCTTCGCGCGCTCACCACGGCGCAGATCACCACGAACTGGGAGAACGACACCCGGATGCTGTGGGCCTACTCGGGCGCCATGGCGTATTGGGCCGTCCGTCACGGCATGCCGGTCGACCTCCCGCCGGCTCCCGGGACCGGTGAGGCGCCGGCCCCCGCCGCCGAGCTCGGCATCGAGACCTTCACCCAGTACGCGGACGTGCTGCGCTGCACCGCCTGCTCCGGCTCCGTCGAGTTCGACGGCGAGGTCGTCCGCTGCCCGGCGTGCGCGGTCCGCTACCCGATCGCCCTGGGCATCCTGGACCTGTCCGACGGCATCAGCGAGGCCACGGCGGACCTGCCGCACGAGGCGACCGCCAACCTGCTGGCCAAGCTCGCCGAGATGCCGAGCCTCG
This sequence comes from Sphaerisporangium sp. NPDC005288, assembly GCF_040607475.1. Taxonomy (NCBI): domain Bacteria; kingdom Bacillati; phylum Actinomycetota; class Actinomycetes; order Streptosporangiales; family Streptosporangiaceae; genus Sphaerisporangium; species Sphaerisporangium sp. NPDC005288. The sequence continues at coordinate 5,399 of NZ_JBEXGT010000033.1, forward strand.
GGGTGTACTACGAGAAGGTGCTGCGCCCGGCCTACCTGCGCATCGCGGGGGCCAACTGGGGCGGCGCGGTGACCCCGCAGGTCGAGGACGACTACATCACCCGGCAGATCCGCCCGGTGGACGGCCCGGTGCTGGACCTCGCCTGCGGCGCCGGGCGGTGGACCACCGTGGTCGCCGCGGCCGTCGGCCAGGAGCGCCTGGTCGGCGTCGACATGGGACTGCCGATGCTCACCGTGATGCGCGGCAAGCTTCCCCAGGTGCCCGCGGTGCGGGGAAGCGCGCTGAACATCCCGTTCGCGGACGCCACCTTCGGCGCGGTGAACTGCTGGAACGCCCTGCAGGCGTTCCCCGACGACGCGGCGGACGCCATCGCGGAGGTCGGACGGGTGCTCAGGCCGGGCGGCACGTTCACGCTGATGACCTTCCTGTTCGACACCGACCCGATCGCCCGCCACTTCCAGGAGTCGCACTACTTCCCCAGCCGCCCCGAGGGCCAGTTGCTGTTCACCATGGAGGAGCTGGAGCGGTGGCTGGCCGACGCCGGCATGTCCATCGCCGACTCCTCGGGCCCCGGCAGCTTCGCCTTCATCACGGCCGTCCGCGGCTGACCGTTCCCGCCGGCCGCCCGCGGCCGACTCTGCATCATGGCCGTCCGCGGCCGGCCCTTCCGGCGGCCGCCCGCGGCCGGCTCTTCCCACGACCGAGCTGGAGGCAGGCGGCGATGACCACGGTGAGCGAGCGGGACACGGGCGTCTCCCTGCCCGGCGAGGCGTCCTACGAGGCCGCGACCCGGGTGTTCAACCTGGTCGCCCCCGCGCGGCCCGCCGCGGCGGTGACCGTGCGCACCCTCCAGGACGTCCGGGCCGCGCTGCGCTTCGCGGCGTCGGAGCGGATGCCGGTGCGGGTGCACACCACCGGGCACGCCTCGGCCACGGCACGCCCGATGGACGGCGCCCTGCTCATCCGGACCCGGATGGAGGGCGCCGTCGAGATCGACGCCTCGCGCCGGGTGGCCCGCATCCCCGCGGGGACGCTCTGGGGCGCGGTCGTCGAGGCGGCCTCCGCGCACGGCCTCACCCCGCCGCACGGCTCCTCGCCCGACGTGGGCGTCGTCGGCTACCTGCTGCGCGGCGGCATGAGCTTCTACAGCCGCAAGGTCGGTCTGGCGGTCAACAGCGTCCGCGCCGTCGAGCTCGTCACCGCCGACGGCGAGCGGCGCCGCGTGGACGACACCACCGACCCGGAGCTGTTCTGGGCGCTGCGCGGCGCGGGCGGCGGCTTCGGCGTCGTGACCGCCGTCGAGGTGGACCTGTTCCCGGTCGCCAAGGTGATCACCGGCGCCGCGTTCTGGCCGGCCGCCCACGCCTCCGCCCTGCTGCGCGCCTGGCGCCGGTGGACCGAGGACGCGCCGTGGGAGGTCGCCACCTCGGCGCGGGTGATGAACCTGCCGGCCCTGCCCGACGTCCCGCCGGTCCTGGCCGCCGGGCCGGTGCTGTGCGTGGACGGCGTGGTGCTCGCCGAGTCGGACGGGGACCTGGCCGTGGCCCGCGAGCAGGCGGAGGACCTGCTGGGCCCGCTGCGCGCCGTGGCCGCCCCCGTGCTCGACACCTGGGAGCTCACCGACCCGGCCGGCGTGCTGCAGGCGCACATGGACCCCTCCGACCCGGTCCCGATCGTCGGGGACCACATGCTGCTCGGCGAGATCGGCGACGAGGGCGCGGAGGAGCTGCTGCGGGTGCTCGGCCCGGGCTCCGGGTCGCCGCTGGTCGTCGCGGGCCTGCGTCAGCTCGGCGGCGCGTACGCGGTGCCCCCCGCGGCGGGCGGGGCGCTCGGCCACTTCGACGCCCGGTACGCCTACTCGGGCGCGGGGGTGCCCGACGGCGGGCTCACCCGTGAGGCGATCCTGGAGCACTGCGCCACCGTGCGGGCCGCCCTCGCCCCCTGGGACACCGGCCGCACCGCGCCCACGTTCGTCGAGCGGCTCGACCAGCCGCAGGGCCACCTGAGCGGCGACCAGGTGGCCACCGCCGACCGGGTCCGCCTCCGCGTCGACCCCGAGGGCCTGTTCCGCCACGACGCCCTCCCGGCGACCACCGCCCTGATCTGACGGCCGCCCCTGATCGGACGGCCGTCCCGGTCCGATGGCCGTGCAGGTCGTGGCGTCGGACCGGCTGGGGCTCGCGTTCACCGACGCCGGCCGTGGGCGGCGGTGACCTGCCGGTATCGTCGGTAACAGGCTCACCTGCGAGTGTCTCCGTCCCGGCCCGGCCGTCCGCCGCGAGAGGCGGTCCCGGGCGTGTCACCGCGCCCCGCGGGAAATACGGTACAGGGGTATGGTGTTGTCGTAGAGGAGAGCGAATCGGCTCATCGACGACAGGAGTGATCACGTTGACCACCACCACCTACACCGTCAAGGGCATGACCTGCGGCCACTGCGTCAGCTCGGTGAAGGAAGAGGTCGGCGAGGTGCCGGGCGTCACCGGCGTCGAGGTCGACCTGCCCACCGGCCTGGTCACGGTGCGAAGTGAGGAGCCCCTGGACGACGCCGCGGTCGCCGCCGCCGTCGAGGAGGCCGGCTACGCGGTCGTCAGCGGCTGAGGGGTCGACACCGGGCCCCGCCCGGACGAGGGGGAGTGCGATGGCTTCGATCACCGACCACGACCGGCCGGACGCCGGCGGCTCGGTCGAGCTCTCGATCGGCGGCATGACGTGCGCGTCGTGCGCCAACCGCATCGAGCGCAAGCTGAACAAGCTGGACGGCGTGACCGCGACGGTCAACTACGCCACCGAGAAGGCCAAGGTCACCTTCCCCGAGGGGCTGGAGGCCGCGGCCCTGATCGCCGAGGTCGAGAAGGCCGGGTACACCGCCGCGCTGCCCGCCCCGCCCAAGGTAGCGCGGCAGGCCGCCGAGACCGAGGAGCAGGCGGAGGCCGCGGAGCCGGCGCCGTTGCGTCAGCGGCTGGTCACGGCCGTGGTGCTGTCGGTCCCGGTCGTGGCGATGGCGATGATCCCGCCGCTGCAGTTCACCTACTGGCAGTGGATCTCGCTGACCCTCGCCGCCCCGGTCGTGGTGTACGCCGGGTGGCCGTTCCACAAGGCGGCCTGGACGAACCTGCGCCACGGCGCGGCGACCATGGACACGCTGGTCTCGCTCGGGACCATCGCCGCCCTCGGCTGGTCGCTGTGGGCGCTGTTGTTCGGCACCGCCGGCATGCCGGGGATGCGGCACCCGTTCGAACTGACCATCCAGCGCACCGACGGCTCGGGGAACATCTACCTGGAGGCCGCGGCGGGGGTGACGGCTTTCATCCTGGCCGGGCGCTACTTCGAGGCGCGCTCCAAGCGGCGGGCGGGAGCCGCCCTGCGCGCGCTGATGGAGCTGGGGGCCAAGGACGTGGCCCTGCTGCGCGACGGCGCCGAGGTGCGGGTGCCCGCCGACCGGCTCACCCCCGGCGACCGGTTCGTGGTGCGGCCGGGAGAGAAGATCGCCACCGACGGCGTGGTGGAGGAGGGCTCCTCGGCGGTGGACGCCTCCATGCTGACCGGCGAGTCGGTGCCGGTGGAGGTGCGTCCAGGCGACGCCGTCACCGGGGCGACCGTCAACGCCGGAGGCCGCCTGGTGGTCAGGGCCACCCGGGTCGGCGCCGACACCCGGCTCGCGCGCATGGCGCAGCTCGTGGAGCAGGCCCAGACCGGCAAGGCCGAGGTCCAGCGGCTGGCCGACCGCATCTCGGGCGTCTTCGTGCCCATCGTGATCGTGCTGGCGCTGGGCACGCTGGGATTCTGGCTGGGCTCCGGGGCCGGCGCGGGCGCCGCGTTCACCGCCGCCGTCGCCGTGCTGATCATCGCCTGCCCGTGCGCCCTGGGGCTGGCCACTCCCACCGCGCTGCTGGTCGGCACCGGGCGCGGCGCCCAGCTCGGCATCCTGATCAAGGGTCCGGAGGTGCTGGAGTCCACCCGGGCCGTCGACACCGTGGTGCTGGACAAGACCGGCACCGTCACGGAGGGTCGGATGACCCTCACCGAGGTGCACGTCGCCGACGGCGAGGACGAGGCCGAGGTGCTGCGCCTGGCGGGGTCGCTGGAGCACGCCTCCGAGCACCCGATCGCCCAGGCCGTCGCCCGCGGCGCGGCCGAGCGGGCCGGCGGGCTCCTCACCCCGGAGGACTTCGCCAACGTCGAGGGGCTCGGCGTGCAGGGGCTCGTGGACGGGCACGCGGTGCTGGTCGGCCGTCCCCGGCTGCTGGCCGAGTGGTCCCAGCACCTGCCCGCGGACCTCGAACGGGCCGCGCGCGACGCCGAGGCCGCCGGACGCACCGCGGTCGCCGTCGGCTGGGACGGGCGGGCCCGCGCGGTGCTGGTGGTGGCCGACGTGGTCAAGCCGACCAGCAAGGAGGCGATCGAGCGGCTTCGCGGCCTCGGGCTGACCCCGGTGCTGCTGACCGGCGACAACCAGGCGGTGGCCCGCTCGGTCGCGGGCGAGGTGGGCATCGAGGAGGTCATCGCCGAGGTGCTGCCCGCCGACAAGATGGAGGTGGTCAAGCGCCTGCAGTCCGAGGGCCGCACGGTCGCCATGGTCGGCGACGGCGTCAACGACGCCGCCGCGCTCGCCCAGGCCGACCTGGGCCTCGCCATGGGCACCGGCACCGACGCCGCCATCGAGGCCTCCGACCTGACGCTGGTCCGCGGCGACCTGCGGGTGGCGGCCGACGCCATCCGGCTGTCGCGGCGCACCCTGCGCGTCATCAAGGGCAACCTGTTCTGGGCCTTCGCCTACAACGTGGCCGCCCTGCCCCTGGCCGCGGCCGGCCTGCTCAACCCGATGATCGCCGGAGGGGCCATGGCCTTCTCGTCGGTCTTCGTCGTCTCCAACAGCCTGCGCCTGCGCCGGTTCCGGTGACCCGTCCCTGACCGTCCGCCCGCCCCGAGACGGCGGCGGCCCGCTCGCCCTGTGGCACGTGCCCGCCGGATCGTCCCGCACACGCGCGAGAAGGCGTCCCCCTGGGCAGGGGGACGCCTTCCGGCCGCCGGAGGGGGTGCCCCTCGCGGAGCGCGAGGGGGGCGCCGGCGTCAGGAGAGGCCGAGCTCGCGGGCGATCAGCATGCGCTGGACCTCGCTCGTCCCCTCGCCGATCTCCAGGATCTTGGCGTCGCGGTAGAACCGCGCGACGGGGAAGTCGTTCATGAAGCCGTAGCCGCCGAAGATCTGCGTCGCCTCGCGGGAGTTGTCCATGGCGGCGTTGGAGGCCACCAGCTTGGCGATCGACGCCTCCTTCTTGAACGGCTCGCCGCGCAGCAGCTTGGAGGCGGCCTGGTAGTAGGCCAGCCGGGCGGTGTGCGTGCGCGCCTCCATGTCGGCGATCTTGAACTGGATCGCCTGGTACTCGCCGATCTTGCGCCCGAACGCCTCGCGCTCGCGGACGTACCGGACGCACTCGTCCACGCACCCCTGCGCGAGCCCGACGCTGACCGCCGACAGGGCCAGCCTGCTCTCGTCCAGGATCGACAGGAACTGCGCGTACCCGCGGCCGCGCTCGCCGAGCAGGTTGTCGGCCGGCACCCGGCAGTCGGCGAAGGCCAGCTCGTGGGTGTCGGAGGCGCACCAGCCGACCTTGGAGTACTTCGGCGCCACGGTGAAGCCGGGAGTCCCGGAGGGCACGATGATCGCCGAGATCTCCTTGCGGCCGCCCTCCCGGGTGCCGGTGACCGCCGTGACGGTGACCAGCCGGGTGATGGAGGTGCCGGAGTTGGTGATGAACGACTTGCTGCCGTCGATCACCCAGTGGTCGCCGTCCAGCGTGGCCCGCGTGCGCGTCGCGCCGGCGTCGGTGCCGCCGCCCGGCTCGGTCAGCCCGAACGCGGCCAGCGCCTCGCCCGCGCACAGGGAGGGCAGCCAGCGCTCCTTCTGCTCGCGCGTGCCGAAGCGGTACAGCGGCATCGCGCCCAGCGACACCCCGGCCGACAGGGCGACGGCCACCGAGGAGTCGACGCGCGCCAGTTCCTCCAGCGCCACGCACAGGGCGAGGTAGTCGCCGCCGCCTCCGCCGTACTCCTCGGAGAAGGGCAGGCCGAACAGCCCCATCCGCGCCATCGTGGCGACCAGCGGGTAGGGGAACTCCTCGCGCTCGTAGTACCCCCCGATGACCGGGGCGACCTCCTCGTGGGCGAACTCCTCGACCGTCTTGCGCAAAGCTTCGTACTCGTCGTCCAACCGGAAGTCGATCACTGGTCTCCTCGCATGGTGGCACGGCGGCCAGGGTGGCGAAGGGCCAGGAGAGGGCCGCCGGGGCGGGGGGAGCCGAGGCGGCCCTCTCCGGCCCGGTCAGAGGGGGACGGAGGTGGTCAGGCCGCCGTCGACGACGATCTCCTGACCGGTGATGTAGGAGGCGCGGTAGGACAGCAGGAAGACCGCGGCGTCGGCGACGTCGGCCGCGGAGCCGAGCCGGCCGAGCGCCACGTGGCTGCGGCACTCCTCCTGCGCCTCCGGGGTGGTGGAGATCGCCTCGAACATCTCCGTCACGATGTAGCCGGGGCTCACGGCGTTCACCCGGATGCCGCGCACGCCGAGGTCGGGCGCGAGCGTGCGGGCGAGGTTGATCACCGCCGCCTTGGTGGCCGCGTAGACCGAGGTGAAGGCCAGACCGCGGTGGGTCAGCCAGGACCCGTTGATCACGATGGAGCCGCCGTCCCGCAGCAGGGGCAGCGACTTCTGGATGGTGAAGTAGACGCCCTTGAAGTTGACGCCGACCAGGCCGTCGAAGTCCTCCTCGGTGACGTCGGCGCTGCGGGAGAACCCGGCGACGCCGGCGTTGGCGAACACGCCGTCCAGGCCGCCGAAGCGCTCGCCGATCCGCGCCGCCAGGCGGTCGAGGTCGGCGGTGCGCGAGACGTCGGCGGGGACGGCCAGGACGCGGTCGCCCGCGTCGAGGTCCTTGACCGCGGACTCCAGCCGGTCCTCGCTGCGTCCGGCGAGCACGACATCGGCGCCCGCGTCGAGGAGCCGCTGCGCGGTGGCGAGGCCCATGCCGCTGCCGCCGCCGGTGATCAATACCGTCTTACCTGTGAACTCGGCCATGCGGTCAGGGTCACATCCGCGCCTCTTCCGGCACATCTCCAGAAATGCTTTTCACCGATTTCCTGCGGTTATCCGGTACTTCCAGGAGGGGTTCCCGGCGGGCGCCGCGCGGCTTCCGGGCAATGGTGCGATGAATTGAGGGCGGTTACGGCCCGGCGCGCCGAATTACCGGTGACCCGCCTTTCCCATCAGGAACTCCGGCACCGGTGCGCGGCGCAGCACAGCATTTCGGGAGATGCGACGCCGCGCGATCGGGCGTGACGATGTAGCGGTGCTGACCGGCGGATGGACCGTTTCCCCGCCGCAGGGTCAAGGAAGGAGCCTGCCGTGCCTCGTACCCGTGGCTAGCATCGCCATCGGCATGCCGTCACGAGCCGGGCGGATTCCCCTCCGTCACGGGCCGGGCGGAATCAGCGCCGGGCCGTACGCCCATTCCCGGCCTGCGGATCGGCCCCGGAATCCCGCGGCCTGGGCGACACCATAACGTTCTTCGACTCCCATCTCCGGCCGTCGCCGGCCCCATCACGCGCCGTAAAGGCGCGGTGGATTTCGTGGCGTGAATTCCACGGCCACGGCCGGCGGTTCGAGCGGCCGGAATGCCGGGACCTCGCGCCACCGGCAGCTCCCGCGGCCGCAGGCCGTGCGGGCGGCCGGCGCGGAACGCGGTCGGCGTGGGTGGTCACCAGGCAGAAAAGGGCCGGTACATCACCGGCCGGCCGACAGCCGTAACGACGATGCCGGATCAAATACGGAAATTCGAGGAGATGACCACGATGGGCAACGACGCCAATACCCGCGCGGTGGTGCTCGGCGGCAGCCTTGGGGGACTGTTCGCGGCACGAGTGCTCGCCGACGCCTACGACGAGGTCGTCGTAGTCGACCGCGACCTGCTGGTCGATGTGAAGGAGCCCCGGCGCGGGTGCCCGCAAGGACGCCACATCAGCGGCCTGCTGACCCGCGGCCAGCGCGCGATCGAGAGCATGTACCCGGGCATCACCGAGGAGCTGTTCGCCGACGGCGTGCCCAAGGGCGACCTGGCCGGCACCGTGCGCTGGTACGTCCGCGGCAAGCGGCTCAAGCAGCAGGCCGCCGACATGCTCTGCGTGGGCGCGAGCCGTCCGATGCTGGAGTTCCACGTCCGCCGGCGGACGCAGGCGCTGGGCAACGTCACGTTCCTCGAGCGGCACGACATCCTCGGCCTGGAGGCCACCCCCGACCGTCGCAAGATCGTCGGCGTGCGGGTGCAGAACCTCGACGGCGGCACGGGCGTCGAGGTCGTCGAGTCCGACCTGGTCGTCGACGCCAGCGGCCGCGGCTCCCGCACTCCGATCTGGCTGGAGGACCTCGGGTACCCCCGGGTCAAGGAGGACCGCAAGAAGATCGGCCTCGGCTACGTCACCCAGCACTACAAGCTGAACAACGACCCCTACAAGGGCGACCTGTCCATCAACGGCGTGGCCTACCCCGCCTCCCCCCGCGGCATCCTGTTCGCCAAGACCGACGGTGACCGGGCCGAGATGACCACCTACGGCATCCTCGGCGACCACCCGCCCACCGACCAGGAAGGGCTGTTCGAGTTCATCCGCTCGCTCGGCATCCCGGAGATCTACGACGCGATCGTCCAGGCGGAGCCGCTCGAGGAGCCCGTGCGGTTCGGCTTCCCGACGACCCTGCGCCGCCGCTACGAGGACATGGACCGCTTCCCCGACGGCCTGCTCGTCGTCGGCGACGCCGTCACCACCTTCAACCCGGTGTACGCGGGCGGGATGACCGTCGCCGCGCTGTCGGCGCTCACCATCCGCGAGCACCTGCACAGCGGCGCCACCCCGCAGCCGCTGGACTACTTCCGCGACCTCGCCCGCAACGTCATCGACCCACCGTGGCAGATGACCCACAACGTCGACCTCGGCTTCCCCGGCGTGGAGGGCGAGCGCCCGCTGAGCCTGAAGCTGGAGCAGGCGTTCATGGCGCTGGTGCAGACCGCCGCCTCCCGCGACAGCCGGGTCACCGCCGGGTACATGCGGGTCGCCGGCCAGGTGGAGCACCCCAAGACGCTCATGAAGCCGAAGTTCCTGCTCCGCGTGGTGCTGGCCGCGCTCGGCCTGTCGAAGACGCCCGGGCCGCTGGTCACCACCCGGGAGATCGCGAAGGTTCCGGGAGCCGGCAAGCGCAAGGTCACGACCTCCTGAAAGCACGGCGTCCCGCCCCCGGGACGACGCGATGGGACCGGCCGCCGGCGATCCGCGTACGGCGGCCGAACCTCGAAGGGAACACGAGTGACTGAGGCATCTCCCGCCCGCGGCCCGGGCGCCCGGCGGGCGGTGACGTCCCGGGCGCAGGACGGGGCGTGGTTCCTCGACCGGCTGGTCCCCGGCTCGCCCGCGCACCACGTGCACCGGGCCTACCGGGTGACCGGCGACCTCGACCTCGTGGCGCTGGAGGCGGCCTGGCGCGAGGTGGCGGCCCGGCACGACATCCTCAGGACGACCCTGGTGGACGAGGCCGGACGCCCCGCGCAGCACATCGCCGCCCGGCCCGCACCGGCCCTCACCCTCACCACCGTCGACCTGACCGCCTCCCTCCTCGGCTCGACCGGCTCCATCCCGGCTCCGCGAAGTGCCGTTTCCGTCCTTACGGGGGGCGCGGTCGCGACCGGGAGGAGCGCCGTGCTTCCGGTCGCCGCCGAGGCGGCGGCGCTGCGGTGGTGCGCCGGGCAGGTCGCCGCTCCGTTCGACCTCGCCGCCGGGCCCCTGGCCCGGCTCGCGGCCGCCCGGCTGGCGCCGGGAGAGTACGCCCTGGTCATGGTGCTGCACCGGGCGGTGGCCGACGACCGTTCCCTGACCCTGCTGGCCGAGGAGGTCTCGGCCTGCTACGCCGGCGCGGCGGCCGGCCGCCCGCCGGGTGCGGCGCTGCCCCCGCCCGGCCTCCAGTACGCCGACTTCGCCCGCAGGCAGCGCGAGCGCGAGTCCACCCCCGAGTTCGCCCGCCTGCGCGACGCCTGGATCTCCGCCCTCCGCGCCCCGGAGTCGCCTCTGGCGGGCCCGCCGCTGCCGGTGGACCGGCCGCGTCCCGCCGGGCCGTCCCCCGAGGGCGACTCCATCCGCTTCGACTGGGGCCCCGAGCTCGCCCGCGACCTGGCCGCGCTCGCCCGCGCCGAGGGGACGACGCCGTTCGCCGTGCTGCTCGCGGCGTCGCAGTGCCTGTTCGGCCGGTACGGGCGCGAGGACCGGCCCGTGCTCGCCGTCACGGCCGACGCGCGCCCGCCCGGCTACGAGCGGGTCGCCGGTCCCTGCACCGATCTCCTGGTGCTGCGCGGCGACCTGTCCGGAGCCCCGTCCTTCCGCGAGGTGCTCCGCAGGGCGGCGCGGCTGGCCCTGAAGGCGCACGAGCACCGTGAGGTGCCCTTCGACGAACTGGTCCGGGCGCTCAACCCGGAGCGGGACCCCTACCGCGTCCCTCTGACCGACGTCATGCTCGTCTGGCGCGAGCTGCCGGAGCCGGAGCTCGCGCTGGCCGGAGCGGCCGTCCGGTCCGTCGCGGTCGGCGGCGGCGCGGCCCGTGGCGACCTGGCCCTGGTCGTGGACCGCGCCTCGCCCTCGGTCCGCGGCTGCCTTGAGTACCGCGAGAGCCTGTTCGACCGGGCGTCCGCTCGCATGCTGCTCGGCCAGCTCCGCACGTTGCTGACCGCCGCGCTGCGCGAGCCGGACCTGCCGGCCGGCGCGCTGCCGCTGGAGGACCCCGCGCGGCTGGCCGCCGCGGTGCGCGACGCCGACCGCATCGCCGACGTGCAGCCCGCCCGCCCGGTCAACGACCTGTTCCACCGGCGGGCGCGGAGCCGGCCGGAGGCGGCGGCGGTGGCCTGGGACGGCGCCGAGGTCTCCTACCGGGAGATCGAGGAGCTGGCCGCGCCGCTCACCGCCGCGCTCCGGGCGGGCGGCGGTGTGGACGGGCTGCCGGTGGCGGTGCGGGTCCCGCAGGGCCCCCGCCAGGTGGCGGCGCTGCTCGGCGTGCTGGACGCGGGCGCGTACCTGGTGTGCCTGGGAACCGGCGACACCGGCGAACGCGGCAAGGCGGTCCTCGCCGACCTCGCCCCGGCCCGCCTGGTGCTGGACGGCGAGGCGGCCGACGGCGAACTGGCGGGCTGGTACCGGCGGGAGCTGGGCGGGCAGGTCGTCGACCTGGCCGCCCTGCCGGCGACGGCCGCTCCTTCCACCGCCCACGAGACTTCGACCGCCCACGAGACTTCCACCGCCACTTCCACGGCCTACGAGGCTTCCACCGCCACTTCCACGGCCCACGAGCGGCGGGCCTACGTCGCCTACACCTCGGGCTCGACCGGCAGGCCGAAGGGCATCCCGCAGTCGCACGCGGCGCTGGCGCGGTTCGTCACCTGGTTCGCGGCGGAGTTCCGCATCGGCCCCGGCGCGCGCGTCGCGCAGTGGGCCGCGCCCGGGTACGACGCGAGCCTGGTCGAGATCTTCGCGACGCTCGCGGCCGGCGCGACGCTGTGCCCCGTCCCCGACCGCACCCGGGCCAATCCCGACCGGATGGCCGGCTGGCTCGCCGCCGAACGCCTCACCCACTTCCAGACCGTCCCGAGCTTCGCCCGCCAGCTCCTCACCGCGGTCGCCGACCAGGGCGTGCAGGGGCTCCTCGGCGGGCTCGGTCACCTGCTGCTGGCGGGAGAGCCGCTGGCGGGAGAGGTGGTCGACCAGGTGCGCGCCACGCTGCCGTGGGTGCGGACGGTCAACCTGTACGGTCCGACCGAGACGATCCTGGCGACCTGGCACGAGGTCACCGGCCCGGTGCGCGGCGTCGCGCCGATCGGCCGGTCGATCCCCGGACGGCAGGTCCTGGTGCTGGACGACCAGGACCGGCCGTGCCCCGCGGGCGTCACCGGCCAGATCGTGATCCGCGGCCCGCACATCACCCCGGGGTACGTCGGCGCCGCGGCCGGTGAGCGGGCGCCGTTCCGGCCGCTCACCGGCTTCGACCCGGCCTGCCGCGGCTACCGGACCGGCGACCTCGGCCGCCGCCGGTGGGACGGGTCCCTGGAGTTCGGCGGGCGCGGCGACTTCCAGGTGAAGTTCAACGGCGTCCGCATGGAGCTGACCGACATCGAGGCCGCGCTGGCCGCGCATCCGTCGGTCGCGGAGTGCGCGGTCGTCGCGGTCGCCGACCGCACCGGCCTGGTGACCCGCCTGATCGGCTACGTCGTCCCCCGCCCGCCCCCGCCGGACCTCGGCGGGCCCGCTTCGGAGCGGCGGGAGGCGCCGGACGCCGGCGGCCCCCCGCCGCAAGGGCGGTCCGGGCCGGAGGTCTGGCGGGCGGCGCTGCGGCTCCGGTTCGGCAAGGCGATGCCGCCGGTGTCGTTCAAGACCCTCGACGCGCTGCCGCGCAACGTCGGCGGCAAGGTGGACCGGAACGCGCTGCCGCGCCCGGCCCCCTCCGCCGCCCGCCCCGGCGGGCCGCCACGCGGCCCCGTCGAGGCCGAGGTGGCCGCCGTCTGGTCGGAGTTGCTCGGCGGCCGGCGCGTCGAGGCGGACACGACCTTCTTCGCGGCAGGCGGGCATTCCCTGCTGATCCCGCGGCTGCTCGATCGGATTCGCGGGCGTTTCGGAACGGCGATCTCGGTCGCGCGATTCCTCGCCGATCCGACACCTGCCGGTCTGGCCGCCCTCGTCGAGGCGCGAGCCGTACCGAAAGAAGCTGTTATCCAAACCATGATGGGGTGAGCAACGTGACTCTGGTGGAAACCGAAGTGTCCGTCGACTTCGACGGCGAGAGCCTGGAAATCGCCGACGTCCGCCGGGTGGCCGAGGACTGGGCGTCCGTCACCATCGCCCCCGCGGCGCTGGCCAGGGCCGCGACCAGCCGCCGGATGTTCGAGGACACCATCCGGCAGGGCATTCCGGTCTACGGCGTGACCACCGGTTACGGCGAGATGATCTACATGCTGGTCGACACCTCCAAGGAGGTGGAGCTGCAGACCAACCTGGTGCGCAGCCACAGCGCCGGCGTGGGGCCGCTGTTCGCCGAGGACGAGGCCAGGGCCATCCTGTCCGCCCGGCTGAACGCCCTGGCCCGCGGGTACTCGGCCGTGCGGCCGGAGCTGCTCGAGCGCCTGGCGCTGTACCTCAACCTCGGCATCACCCCGGCCATCCCGGAGATCGGCTCGCTCGGCGCGAGCGGCGACCTGGCGACCCTGGCGCACATCGCGACCACGCTGATCGGCGAGGGCTACGTGCTGCGCGAGGGCAAGCGGGTCGAGACCGGGACGGTGCTGCGCGAGCACGGCATCGAGCCGCTGCAGCTCCGCTTCAAAGAAGGCCTGTCGATGATCAACGGCACCTCCGGCATGACCGGGCTGGGGTCGCTGGTCGTCGGCCGCGCCATCGAGCAGGTGCGCCAGGCCGAGATCGTCACGGCGCTCGTGGTGGAGACGCTGCGCGGCTCGACCAGCCCCTTCCAGGCCGAGGGCCACGACCTCGCCCGTCCCCACCAGGGCCAGATGGACAACGCCGCCAACATGCGGGCGCTGATCAAGGGCAGCGGCCTCACCCTGGAGCACGCCGAGCTGCGCCGTCAGGCCCAGGAGCAGCGCGCGGGCAAGGGCGTGGACCGCACCGAGGTCTACATCCAGAAGGCGTACACGCTCCGGGCGATCCCGCAGGTCGTCGGCGCGGTCCGCGACAGCCTGTACTACGCCGCCGAGAAGCTGCGCATCGAGCTGAACTCCTCCAACGACAACCCCCTGTTCTTCGAGGGCGTGGAGGAGATCTTCCACGGCGCCAACTTCCACGGCCAGCCGATCGCGTTCGCGATGGACTACGTCACCATCGCGCTCACCCAGCTCGGCGTGTTCTCCGAGCGGCGCACCAACCGGATGCTGAACCGGTACCTCAGCGACGGCCTGCCGGAGTTCCTGGTCAAGGGCGACCCGGGACTGAACAGCGGCTTCGCCGGAGCGCAGTACCCGGCGACGGCGCTGGTGGCCGAGAACAGGACCATCGGCCCGGCCAGCACCCAGAGCGTCCCGTCCAACGGCGACAACCAGGACGTCGTCAGCATGGGCCTCATCGCGGCGCGCAACGCCCGCAGGGTGCTGTCCAACAACAACCGCATCCTGGCCGTGGAGTTCCTCGCCGCGGCGCAGGCCGTGGACGTGTCGGGCAGGTTCGAGCAGCTCAGCCCGGCGGGCAAGGCCACCTACGGGCTGGTGCGCTCGCTGGTGCCGACCCTGGACGCCGACCGGTTCATGTCCGACGACATCGAACTGATCGCCGCCGCGATCTCCCGCGGGGAGTTCCTGGCGGCCGCCTCCAGCGCCAACGTCGAACTGCGCTGAGCCGCGAGGAACACAGCAATACAGAAGAACAGTGACAGGGCCCGGGGTGGATAGAGTTCATGGATATGGCCGTGCGACCATTCTCCTCCCCGGGCCGGACCGCCCGATGAATTCCTCTGCGCATTTCCGGAATTCCACGCGGGCTCCCGGCGCCGGCGTCGGCCCGCGCAGACCCGAAGGAGGACCTGGAGCATCATGACGATTTCTGCGCCACCGCAGGCGCCGGCCGGCACGGCGGAACGAATTCCGCTCTCCTTCAACCAGGAATTCCTCTGCAATTTCGACGTGGGCGACGAGGAGGGGCCGTTCGGTCCCAAGTACAACATCGTCTGCGGCTGGCGCCTCACCGGCGCCGTCGACGTCGAGACGCTGCAGGACGCCCTGGACGACGTGGTGACGCGCCACGAGTCGCTGCGCACGATCATCGTCCGGTCGGCCGAGACCCGCTACCAGGAGGTCCTGCCGCCGACCCCGGCCGCGCTGCTGGTGCGCGACTTCACCGGCGTCGCCCCCGGCGACCGCGAGCTGCGCGCCGAACAGCTGCTCATCGAGCTGGAGGCGGGCGCGTACGGCATCGGCGAGCTGCCTCTGCTGCGCGCCGTCATCGGCCGGTTCGCCGACGACGACGCGGTGCTCGTGCTGATCGCCCACCACACCGCCGCCGACGAGTGGTCCATGCGCCTGATCATGCGCGACCTCGTCGGCTGCTACGCCTCGCGCTCCGGTTACCAGGTCGAGCTGCCCGAGGTGTGCCAGTACGGGGAGTACGCGCGCTGGGAGCAGGAGAGCGCCGCCGGGGCCGCGTCCGCGGACAAGCGCGCGTTCTGGCGCGAGCGGCTGCGCGGCGCCCGCATCCTGGCCACGCCCACCGACCACCCGCGCTCGGCCGGGCTGCCCAAGGCCACCGCCTGGCACCGCTTCTGGATCCCCGCCGAGCTGACCTCCGGGGTGTTCGAGATTGGCCGCGGCATGCGCAGCTCGCCGTTCATGGTCCTGCTCGCCGCCTACGCCACGCTGCTGCGCAAGGAGACGGGCGTCACCGACATCGTCGTGCCGACCTTCACCTCCGGCCGCGCCCAGCCGCGCTTCATGGACACCGTCGGGTCCTTCTTCAACTTCGTCCCGCTCCGAATCGATCTGGACGGGTGTGACACCTTCCGCCAGGTCGTCGAGCGCACCCGGGCCACCTGCATCTCCGCCTACACCCACGACATCCCGTTCGCGCAGGTGCTGGAGGAGGCGCCGGAGCTGATGCTCCCCTCGATCGCCGACGACCGCGCCGTGTGCGCCTTCCAGGTCTTCCGGTCGCCGCTGGCCGGCCAGGAGGAGTCGGCCGGAGGTCTCGCCTACTCCGAGATCCGCCGGCGGCTGCTGTCCCAGCCCGTGGGCGGGGACATCCCCGACGGCGCGATGTGGCACCTGGAGATCGACTCCACGGGCGACATCGTCGGAACCCTCGGGTTCAACAGCAACCTGTTCGACAAGAGCACCATCACGCGCATGGCGTCGGAGTTCCACCAGGTGGTCGCGGACGCGGTCACCGCCCCCGACGCCCCGCTGCGGTGGGGCCCGCCACCGGGGGCCGTGACCGCCTGAGATCCGACCAACCAGCAAGCAGAGCCCGTCGAGCGATCGAGAAGCCTTGCCAGGCAAGCAGCGAGAGGACATCCAATGAGCACTGAGGGCACGGGGAAGTACACCGTCGAGGAGATCGAGAAGAAGGTCGAGGACATCTGGAGGTCGGTTCTCCAGGTGCCCGAGGGCCACGAGCGGGAGACCTTCTTCGAGCTGAACGGCGAGTCCATGGCCGCCAACCGGCTCGTGTCGCGCGTCGAGGGGGAGCTCGGCATCTTCATCGAGGTCGGCGACATCTTCGAGGAGGACCCCGACCTGGCCGGTTTCGTCCGCAGCGTCGTCGCGAAGGCCGGCGACCCCTCGCGGGTGTGACGTCAGTGGGCCGGTCATCGGCGGCGCCCGCGCGCGACCCGCGCGCGGGCGCGAGGACAACTCTCATCATGAAAGGTGGTCTGCGATGGCGGGCCTGACCCGGGTGCGACCCGACGCCGACCTCGGTGAGGTCGTCGAGATCCTGGAGCGCGACGGCGCGGTCATCGTCGAGGACTTCGTCGACGACGGCACGCTCGCCGCGCTGTGGGACGATTTCGGACCGGCCCTCGACGCGTGCGAGTACAGCCAGGACTGGTACAACGGCAAGCGGACCCGCCGCGTGTCGTCGTTGTTCGCGCGCACCGCGCACCTCACCCCCGTGGTGACCCAGCCCCTGTACCTCGGGGCCGCGCGGGCGATCATGCAGAAGCCGGTGCCGATGTGGGTCGGCAAGTCGCGGGTCGAGATGACCCCGACGATCCAGATCAGCGGCACCCAGCTCATCCAGCTGCACGCCGGGCAGGGCAAGCAGCCCCTGCACCGGGACGACGCGCTGCACCTGCGCCGCCACCCCGGGCCGACCAGCCGGGTGCAGCTCATGCTGGCCATGAGCGAGTTCACCGCGGCCAACGGCGGCACCATGGTGATCCCCGGCAGCCACCACTGGGACGACGAGCGCGCCCCCGAGGCCTCCGAGGCGCTCCCCACCGAGATGCCGGCCGGCTCGGGCCTGATCTGGCTGGGCGGCGTCTACCACGGCGGCGGCCGCAACGACACCGAGACCCCGCGCACCGGCATGACGATCGCGCTGGACCTGGGCAACCTGCGCCAGGAGGAGAACCAGTACCTCGCCGTGCCCAAGGAGTCCGTGCTGGCCTACCCGGAGGAGGTCCGGCGCCTGCTCGGCTACGACCGCTGCCCGCCCGGCCTCGGCTGGTACGAGATGGATGACCCCTATCTCGCCTTGGAGAGCGACGCCCGCCCCGGCGTCCCCCTCACCCCCGGCGTCCGCGTCTGACCGCCCCCGGCGTCCAGCACCCCCGAGACCGGCGAAGGCCCCGCCTCCGCCGGTCTTCCCATGCCCACCGGCCCGCGCGTGCTCCTGAGGTGCCCTCCCTCAACGTGGGCCGGCCGCGAGCGTGTCGCGAATCGCGTAGCGGTGCATCGTGACGCCCCGCTCGAACGAGCGCTGCTCGAGCAGGTCGAGCTCGACCGGCACGTCGTACTCGTCGAACAGCGGCCTGCCGAAGCCGAGGATCGCGGGATGGGTGAACAGCAGCAGCTCGTCGAGCAGCCTGGCGCGGAGCAGCTGTGTGGCGAGCGTCGCGCCACCCACACCGATGGTGCCGTCGGTCTCGGCACGCAGGGCGGCGAGCTGCTCGATCGCGTCGTCTCCACCGAAGACCCGGGTGTTGTGGTCGGCGCCGCGTCGGGTGCGCGAGACGAGCACCTTGGGCATGTCCGTCCAGATCTCGCCGTACTCACGCATGTAGTCCGGCAGCGACGCGTCATGACGCGCCTGCGGCCATGATTGCTCCATCGTCTCGTAGATGACCCGGCCCTGCACCATCGACGCGAGCCCCCGCGCCCGCGCGTTGAACTCCCGGTGCAGCTCCTCGCCGATGTGCAGCCACTCGCCCGCGCCGTCGTCCCCCGGAACCTGCTCGATCCGCAGGTCGAGGGACACGTTCATCCAGTATGTGAAGCGACCCATCGTCTCCCCTTCCGTATAGTGGTTGCAATCTGCAACTACTATAGGGGGGCAAACCACCTGTCAAGGAGGAGTCGTGGAACCACGGTCCGAGTGCCCGATCAACGCCGCCGTCGAGGTGCTCGGAGATCGCTGGTCGTTGATCGTTCTGCGCGACGTCATCTTCGGCGACCGCCGGTACTTCCGCGCGCTGCTCACCGGGTCGATCGAGGGCATCGCCTCCAACATCCTCGCCGACCGCCTCAAGCGGCTCATCGACGCGGGGATCCTCACCCGCGGCACCGCGGTCCGCGGACAGCGCGCGCGCTTCAGCCTCACCGAGGCCGGCATCCAGACGCTGCCGATCATCTACGCCCTCGGCAACTGGGGCCTCGACTGGACCAGCGGCGGCGCCGAGCTCCGAAGCCGGCAGCAGCTCATGCGGGACGGAGGCCCGGCGTTCGTCGAGGAGCTCATGGACGAGCTCCGCGTCCGCCACCTCGGCGCCCCGCCGAAGCCGCACGACGGCCCGGGCGCGTTCGAACGACTCGGCGCCGCCCACGCCGCCGAGCAGCAACAAGCCGATTGAACAGCCGGCGACTTCGCTGCTTCCGGCCGTATCGATCAAGATGAACCACGCGGCGCCGACCGGTGGTTTCGTCGTGTCGTCCGCTCACCCGTCGCAGGGCTTGGCAGCCGAGGCGGAGTCTCCCGTCGGCCGGGAGGCGGGAGCGTCGACCAGTTCCATCTCGATCGCAAGCACGCCGAGAGCTTCCTTCTCCGGACCATAGATGCGGCGGATGTTGGCGAGCTGTTGTTCCCGGGGACTGGTGGGATTGACCTTCTCGGGACCTTCGGCATCCAGCATCTCCTCGAAGGAAATGTAGCGGGCGACGCGTCGCACTTTGGTGAGGACGTCATCGCGGCCGCACACGAACCGGATGTAGTCGCCGGTGGTCAGGGTACGCAGGCTGGGGTACTGGACGCGGACTTCTATCGTCTTGCGGCCATCGGCGACAAGGTCGAAGTACCGGCGGTAGAGGTTCATCTCCCGGGCACGCATGCCCGTCTTCGTGCGCGGGCGTGCGGTCATGATCCTGTCTACTTCAGCGGTCGTGTAGGAACGGTAGAAATGCTTGGGGTCGGCGAGCATCTTGCCGACCAGCCAGACCATGGCGTCGACATAGGAGTCGAGATCGCCGGGCCATTCGGTGGCGTCCAGCATCCATGGATGGGTGCCCGGTGGCGGCGCCACCTTGCCCTCACGGATGAGGGACTTGGAGAGTTTGGCGCCGGTGTCGGTGAGAATCATCGGCGTGAACACGCGCGGCGGCGGAGGTGGCCCTGGTAGCTGGGCGAAGGCCTCGTCCACCAGTTGGCAGCCGTAGGCCCAGTCGCCGCCCTTGACCATGACCGACAAGGTGACGTGGTCGCGGGCGGCCAAGCGCTCCTTCACCAGGTTGCGGTAGAGAGTGGCCAGATCGAGGTAAGCGCTGGTGTCGGCGGTCATCGAGATCTCGTAGTCGCCGTGGTCGGTGCACACTGCGGCGAAGTCCGCCCTCCTGAGCCGGTTCGCAGCAGTCGGGTGCGTTCGGCTCGCTTTTCTGCCCAGCCGCAGGCCGGGCAGGGCAGCCGGATGTGAACCTGGCCATGGGAGGGCGCCAGAGGCCAGCGGATTTGGTCCAGCCTCCCGAGGGTGGCGAGGAACTCATGCCGGAAAGCGGGGCCGCCCTGCTGAGCAGAGTAGGTCTCGATCTCGTAGTCAACGCCGGTGGCGTCGGCGAGCGAGTCGAACATCGCCCGGTAGTACTTGCCGATCAGGTCGCCGACCCCGTCCGGGCCGAGGGCATGGAAGTAGGTTTGCTGGTAGGCGTGGTGTGTCTCTGGATCGAGCCGGACGTCGTACGGTGCGTTGTCCAACGCTCCGAACCGGACTACGGCGTCGACGTTGAAGGTGCGCTTGGTGGCTTTGGCCAGCAGGAACGCCGCGGTCTGGACCAGAGAGGTGCCCAGGTGCGGGGCGCCGTTGATCTGGGTGCCGACGTAGAAGGCGACGCGGTCGGGGTTGGCGGCCTGGAGCCGGGGCCGGACCATATCGACGCTGCGCAGCATCGCGTTGGCCAGCACGTTGTTCGGGCTGATGATCTCCACACTGTCGGCACGGCTGTTCATCGTGGTACCTCTCGATCAGGTCGCCGGCACAGGGATCTGGGCGAGGATGAAGTCGACACGCCGGCCAGGTTCGTCGGCGGGGACGAAGATGGGCCGGTATGCGGCGTCGTAGTAACCTTGAATGATCAGTTCGTGGACGCGTCGAATCTCGCGTTCCTTGGCCCACACGAGGTCGTCTTCGGAGTCGAAATCATCCAGCGGATCCAGGACGAACACCGCGTCGTAGCGGTAGACGCGAGAGGCTTCCTCCAATTCGGGGTAGGGGCCGAGACCGAAGAAGGCGTCCCATCCGTACCCGTCCGGGATGCCGCGGTTGTAGAACCGCAGTCCGAACTTGTGGTCGCAGTACTCGGCGATGAACGCCTCGAGCACATCTCGGGAGTAGGCGCGCCGGTCGCCCACCTGTAGATGCCGGCCAAGCCGATCACGGTGCTTGCGGTAGATCTCTCGGGCTGGTTCACCCTCCGTCGCGGGGATGCCTCGTCCGTGCAGTTCGGCGATGACCGCTTCCTTGCCGGCGGATGGCCCGCCTGTTACGACGTATCGGCGAGGTGGAGTATTCGGATCAAGAAGCTGCTCTGCTCTCATGATGTGATGACCTCCATCTAGGAACCGCTTGCGTGGCCGCACAATGCTCGCCGCCATACGGCGGCGAGCGCGGCACCGCCGGCGGCTGCGCCCAACCTCGCGGTGAAGTCGGCAAGACCTCCCACGGGGTCGGCGATTTCGGTGAGAAGCAGCTCTTGGGCAGGAGTGATCGGGGGTACCCACCCCGCGAAGGCGGCGACCTCCTTAAGGCTCGAATCGGTCGCCGCGTGTAGCAGGACGTCGCCGTAGGCCGCCCGGTATCTGGCAGCCGCGGTCAGAACCAAACCGTGCCGCCACAGGGCCGTCACGGCCGCCGCTTCTGTCTCGGCCGCAGAGGCTTCCATGCTGACCAGACGGGCTACCGTGAGCAGCTCAGCCCGCAGCAGGTACATCGCCCCCCATAGCGCGGCGAGGGCGTGCTGATGCTCGGCCGCCTCCCACGCGAACACGTCCGCCGGAAGCACGGGCGGCCCCGAGGCGGCGTGCAACTCGGGAGGTGTGGCGTGCCGGGCGGTGAACTCCTCGCTGTCACGGCGCAGCTGCCAAGCCACCAGCCTCGCCACCTTTGGTTCGATCCGCTTGCGGAAGTGATGCACCTCGTACTGGGCGGCTGCCGCCGCCGCCTGGCGGCGGGCCGTCAACGTCGCCCCCGATGTTTTGGCCTCCGCCCCGAACAGAAGCCGGGCCGCGAGGGCCAGCTCCGCGTTCTCGAACCGGTCAAGCTGTTCCCGTAGCAGCCCGTCCAACGCCCGTACTCGGCTGGCGGAGTCCTCCGGACGCAGCGCCCGCGCCTTCACCCCCCGTAGACCTAGTAGGGCTGGGCCGCACAGATCCGGCCGGACCGGCAACCCGCCACGCAACAGGGTCCGGATCTCGTCCGGCAGCGCGTCTGTGGGCGAGCCGCCTGCTTCTCCGCTCACGGGATCAGTATGGCAGCCGTACCCAGTAAACGCCCAGTATCATGCCCTGAAAATGACCAGAGGCTTGACGGATCCATCCTGATCCGCCGGCCTGGAACTCCGGTGACCGCAGAGATGGGCGCTGCTTGGACGGTCGACGTGCTCGACCACGCTCTTCGTGAAGAGACGCCGCGCATCGGGCTCTGGCTGGACACGTCGGAGCACACGCCGGACCAGACGGTCTCAGCGATTCTCGACGGCCTCCTCGCCGCCCAGGTGGAAGCGAACTGACCTAGGTGAACGTGTGGTCCGGCGTCCACCGGCGCCCGACCACCGGGCCGTGACCGTATTCCCAACCGACGATCACCCCGGCTAGGCTGGGCGTCGCTGCTATCTGCACTCACCGGACTGGATGTTCAGGGCGGGATGGCCAACGGAGCGACATACGGCAGGCCGATCGGTCGCGACGCTGAGCTCGGCCTCCTCGAGAGCGCCGTGTCCGGAGCCGCCGACGGAGCGCTACGGGCCGTGGCGGTGCGTGGCGACCCGGGAATGGGCAAGACCCGGCTGCTCGCCGAACTGGCCGACATGGCCCGGGCCCGTGGGTTCGCCGTCCATCACGGCCAGGCGACCGAGTTCGAGCGTGACGTGCCATTCGGTGTCTACATCGCCGCGTTCGAACCCCAGCCGGGTGATCCGCGCCGGGACGCGCAGGGTGCGCTGACCGAGTTGCTGCTGGACGCCACCGGACCGTCCGAGGCGCGGCGCGCGGGGCTCGACCGCTACCGGCTCTTCCAGCGCGCGCGCCGGCTCATCGAGGACCAGGGGGCCGCCGGCCCGGTCGCCATCGTGCTCGACGACCTGCACTGGGCCGACCGGTCCTCCGTGGAGCTGACCGAGTATCTGCTGCGCCGCCCGCCGCGGGCGCCGTTGCTGCTGGCCACCGCCTACCGCACGGCGCAGGCGCCCGCGGGCATCGGGCGGGCCCTGGCCCAGCTCGGCGACGCGACCGTCCACATCAGCCTGGCCCCGCTGGGCGAGGCCGACGTGGCGGCCCTGTTACCGGGGGCCGACCGCGGCCGGCGGCGACTGCTGTACCGCACGACCCGCGGAAACCCGCTTTACCTCCAGGTGCTCGCCGACGCCGGGGTGGAGACGCTCACCGCGCTCGCGGAGGCCGGGGACGCGGCGACCGGCGCACCCGAGCGGGCACTGCTGGACGTGCTCAGCACCGAACTGACCGCCCTGACGCCCGATGTCCGGCAGGTGGCCTGCGCGGCGGCGGTGGCCGGTGAACCGATCTCCCTGGACCTGGTCGCCTCCATCACCGAACTGCCTGAGGCCGCCTTCGACCAGGCCATCGACCACCTGGTCGGCGTGGGCACGGTGGTGGAGGCCGACGCCTGTCTCCGCTTCCGCCACCCGCTGGTCCGGGCCGCGGCGTACTGGATGGCCGGCGCGGCCTGGCGCTCGCGCGCGCATGAGCGGGCGGCGGAGCATCTGCGCACCAACGGCGGCCCGCTGCAGCTGCTGGCCCACCACACCGCGCGATCGGCCAGACACGGCGACGTGCAGGCGGTGCGGACGCTGGAGGCGGCGGCCAGGGCGGCTCTGGACGCCGCTCCGTCCACCGCCGTCCGGCTGTTGCGCACGGCGATCCGGTTGCTGCCGGATGAGGCGGACCTGGCCTTGTGGCGGGTCCAGCTGCAATGGGCACTGGGCCGCGCCTTGGGGGTGACCGGCGAACTGGCGGCCAGCAGGCAGATCCTGCAGGAGGTGATACGGGCGCCGGGGCCGCTGCGTATCGCCGCGGTGAGCTTCTCCTCGATGGTCTATCGCCTGCTCGGCGACTTCGACGAGGCCAAGGCACTGCTCACCACCGAGCTGACCCGGCCGCACGCGCCCGACCGGTCGACCAGCCTGGCCCAGGTCGGGCTGGCCGCGGTCGAGTTGATGGGCCGTGAGCCGGCGAAGGCCCGGCGCACGGCCGCCGAGGCGATCCGGTCCCTGAAGGACGCGGACGACAAGGCGCTGGAAGCGGCCGCCGGCACCATCCAGGCGCTGGCCGGCCTGCGCGAGGGCCGCGTGGCACACAGCCGCGGCGAGACCGACCGGGCGGCGTGGCTGACCGACGCCATGACCGACGACGTGCTCGCCCCGCACCTGGAGTTCGTCGCGCCGCTGGCGTGGGTCGAGCTCCACCTGGGGCGCTACGACGACGCCTTGCGGCATCTGCGCCGCGGGCTGGACATCGCCTACCGTGCCGGGCGTAGCCACAGCGTGCCGTACCTGCTCATCGTCGTGTCCGCGCTGCACGAGCGGCAGGGCCGGCTGCCCGAGGCGGTGACCGCCGCCGAGGAGGCCCGCGAGGCGTCCCGGCTGATCCACAGCCGGGAGACCCTGGCCATGTCCAGCATCCTGCTCCTGCGTCCGCTGTTGTGGCGGGACGGACCGCGGGCCGCCCTGGAACACGCCGAACGGATCTCCGGGACCCGGCCCCGGTCGGGGTGGTGGTCAGGGCTGGCGACCCTCGACCTCGCCCTCGTCCACGCCGAGGCCGGGCGGCCCGACCGGGCCATGGCCGCGTTGACCGGGCAGGAGCCGGCCGACGAACCGACCACGACGTACTGCCTGGCTCTCCAGGCGGTGACCACGGCCGCCGCCGGCGGCGCCGGGTCCGAGGCCGACTCGCTCGCGGAAAGCGCCGTTCTCCGGGCGACGCGGTCCGGTCTGCCGCATCAGCTGGGGTTCGCGCACCGGGCACGGGCGAAGGTGCTCATGCTCGCCGGGCGGTCGAAGGAGGCGGCCGTGCACGCGGCACGGGGCGCCGACCAGTTCGCCGCCGCCGGAGCCCCGGTCGAGGAGGGGCTCACGCGGCAACTCGCCGCCGAGCTGTACGCCGCCCTGGGCGCGGCCGGGAAGGTCCAGCACGAGATAGGCCGGGCCAAATCCCTGTACGCCGCCGCCGGGGCGACCTGGCTGTCGGCCTCGCTGGCGCGCGACGAACGCAGGCTGGCCGCCCGGGCGCCCCGGGGGCGGCGCCGGCCGGCCGGTCCGCTGTCCACGCTCACCACCCGGGAGCGGCAGATCGCCGACCTCGCGGTGGACGGACTGACCAACCAGCAGATCGCGGAGCGGCTGTACCTGAGCCCCAAGACGGTGGAGGCCCACCTCTCGCGCACCTTCGCCAAGCTCGGCGTCCAGTCGCGCGTCACGCTCACCCAGCACCTGACGGCGGACGCCCGGTTCAGGGCCGAACGAGCCGCCGCCGGCCCGGACGCCGGGCCGATGTAGGGGGGTGCGGTAGGGAACCGCCCGATGCTAGCGACGGCCGCCGTGAAGCATGCTGCTGCGGCAAGCCACGCGATCATCGAGCGAGGTTCACATGTCACCCTCCCGTGTCCCGAGACGTACCCGGGTGTACGTCGTACTGGCGACGTTGTCCGCCGCCCTGGGGCTGCTCCTGCCGGCCACTGTGGCCAGCGCCGATCCGATACCGCTGCCGACCCGAGGTCCGTTGCCGACGCTCTCGCCGCTGCCGTCCGGCGTTCCGTTCCCGACGCGCCCGCCGCTGCCGGTCCCGCTGCCGTGCCCGCCGACCTGTGTCGATCTGGGGCCGGATCCGTACGACGCGGTCGTCTACGGCGACAGCTACACCAGCGGCGAGGGCGCGAGCCACGACCACACGTACGTGACGAAGTCCGACGGCAGCGAGGACTGGACCCACAAGTCCGGTCTCGCCCCCTTCGCCGTGGCCTGGACGGCCCTGGAGATGAACCGCTACCCCTTGTACAGGCCGACTCTCACCTCGGACACGATGCGAACGACGTTCGGGCGCGACCGGCTCTTCTTCAACGCCTCGTCCGGCGCGTGGATCAAACACCTCAACGAGCCGCAGATGGAGAAGGGCGGAACGGTCGTCCGTAATCCGCCACAGGCCCAGGACGTCCCGACCATGGCGAAGATCGCCTACTTCGGGCTGGGCGGCAACGACGCCGGTTTCGCCGACCTGGTCAGCACCGCGGCCGAGGCGTACCTGAACCCGGCCACCGGCCGTTTCGGAGTGTTCACCTGGCAGACCGACCAGGAGCAGGCGGTCGCCCTCGAGGTGAGCCGGCTGCAGTCGCGGATCACCCCCCTGCCGGACAAGATCGCCCAGGGACTGGAGACCGTCCGGGAGACCCACCCGGTGGCGGAGATCGTCGTGGCGCTCTACCCGCTTCCGGTCAAGGAGTCGGGCAACACCGGCATGGAGGAGATCACCGGCCACACCATGGACCTGATGTATCCCTTCGCGGCCAAGGTGAACCAGGCCATCCGGGACGGGGTGGCGCAGTTCCAGGCGAGCCATCCGAACACCCAGGTCCACATCTTCGACCCGAACACGGCAGGGCCGAACGGCACCAGCGTGGTCGCGGGACATGAGCTCGGCCGTCCCGACACCTACTTCCAGGGCCTCGTGCGCCGCCCGGACGTGCTGTGGAGCGGCAAGATCTTCAAGTCGTTCCAGGAGAGCTTCCACCCGAACGAGCTCGGTTCGGTGGCCATCGGCAAGGCGCTCGCGACCTTCCTGGCGGCCAGGATGCCGGCACTCTTCCCGCAGGGGCCGAACTTCGACCGCGTGACCATCAACCCGCAGCCGCTGGCCGACGCGACGCCGGATGAGATCCAGTCGGTCGGGCAATGGGCCTACACCAACTCCGCGCAGGTCTGCGAGGAGACCGACATCGACAGCGTGTGCCGCGCCATCACCCCGACCGGCATCGTCCTGTCGACCGACCTCTGGTTCGACCCCCGCAAGGTCCTCCCGTACCCCCTGCCCGGCGAGCCGGTTCCGGGCGGCTCTGACACCGGTTCCCCCGGCGGCGGTGGCGGCGGCGGGTCGACGTGGATCCCGGCCGAGTACATTCCCAAGGACCCGTGCGACATCTTCCGGCCGGTCCGCTATCAGTTCTACACGGGGGTGCAGGTCAGGGGCGGACCGGTGCAGACCGCGACGGCCATCGACACCCTCATCTTCGCTCCCAAGAAGCCCAAGTGCGTCCCAGGCGTGGGGCTGATCTTCGAGTAACCGCCGTCTCGTCACGGCCACGTGCCACCGCCCCGGCGGAAACCCGCCGGGGCGGTGGTCTCAGTGGCGAATGGGGTGGGCGGTCAGGGGTTGAGGGTGGTGCCGTTGCCTATGCGGCGGAGGTGGTCGAAGGAGGACAGGTCGGGGACCGTCCAGCCGTCCAGGTCGTACTCGCTGAGGCACTGGTCGACGAAGGCCTTGTAGCCGTCGACCTCGCCGCCCACCAGCTGGGCGTTCAGCAGCTCGACGCGGGTGTTCTCGTGGTTGCCGGCGTAGTTGCGCTCGTACAGTTCGTGCCGGCCGCCGAACTCGGTGCCGATGGCGTCCCAGAGCAGCTTCATGACCTTGATGCGCTCGACCGCGTCGCTGCCGTCCGACCCGCGGATGTACTTGTCCAGGTAGGGCCGGATGTCGGGGTTCTTGAAGTCCTCGGAGCTGGAGTTGATGTAGATCAGCCCGCTGGCGATGTCCTGCTGGATGATCTCCTTGATCCGCGGGTAGCCGGTCTGCATGAACCAGCGGTAGGCCAGCCCGTACGCCGGGTTGGGCAGCAGGGCGCCGTCCTTCCACTCCACCGGGTTGCGCGCCGCGGCGTCGGAGAAGGCCCAGAACAGGTTGCGCCACGCCAGGACCTCGCCGATGCGGGTCTGCACGCCGCGGAAGTCCTTGGTGCCGGTCATCTCGGTGGCCTTGATGAGCAGCCCGGCGATGAACTCCAGCTTCACGGCCAGCCGGGTGCAGCCGTGGAAGGTGAAGCGCTCGAAGAAGCCGGAGCGGCCGGTGAACAGCAGCGCCTTGCCCAGGTTGCCGTAGACGAAGACGTTCTCCCAGGGGATGAGCACCTTGTCCAGGACGAGGATGGTGTCGTTCTCGTCCAGCCGCGAGGAGAGCGGGTAGTCGAACGGCGTGCCCATCACCGTGGCGGCGGTGGAGTAGGACGGCCGGCAGATGAGCTTCATGCCCTTCGCGCCCATGGGAATGGTGGCGACGAGCGCGAACTTCTTGTCCTTGATGGGCAGCCCGTAGTGGGCGATGAAGTTGTAGTGGGTGAGCGCCGAGCCGGTGGCCACGACCTTGGCCCCGCTGACCACGAGCCCCGCGTCGGTCTCCTTCTCGACGTGCACGAAGACGTCGGCGACCTCGTCCGGCGGGCGGTTGCGGTCGACCGGCGGGTGGACGATCGCGTGGTTCCAGTACAGGACCTTCTCCTGCGACTCCTTGTACCAGCGCCGGGCGTTGTCGGAGAACGGCTCGTAGAAGTCGGCGTTGGCGCCGAGCGTGCCGAGGAAGGACGCCTTGTAGTCGGGGCTGCGCCCCATCCAGCCGTAGCTCATGCGCGCCCACTCGGCGATGGCCCGCTGGTCGGCGACCAGGTCCTCGACGCTGTGCGGCGTGGTGAAGAACCGGTGGGTGTAGCCGTCGCTGCCGGTGTCGGTCGGCTTGGTCAGGATGGCCTGTTTGTCGGGGTCGTGCAGCGCGTCGTACAACCGCGCCGTCATCCTGATGGGGTTGTGGAACGCCGGGTGCGCGGTGACGTCCTTCACCCGCTCGCCGTACAGGTAGATCTCCCGGTCGTCGCGCAGGCTCTCGATGTACTCCTCGCCGGTCAACGGGCGCGTCTTGGGCCGCTCCGCGGCCACGCCGGCCTCAGGGGCGGCCGTGTCGGCGGCTGCCGGACTTCTTTCCTCTACGTGCACCTCAACTCCTCGATGAATCGGTAGCCGTCGAGCCGGCCGTCCAGGGGAGGTGCCTGGAGGAAGCACGCCCCGAATGGACACGCCCGAAGAAAAGTCCGCTTGTCGCACGCGTGCCGGCGGTCGGGCCGGGGCCGTGCTCGCCGGTGAAACGTTCCGCTCGGCGCCGGTGACGGGCGGGCACACCGGAAGCCTGTCGCGGAGCTTAATATTCACATCCGCCATTCCCGCGGCACATCTCTCACATTGCGGTCTCCGGCCTGCGGAATAGGGCTTTCGCATTCCAGAAGATGCGTGGCAGGAAGGCCGGTGCGACCGTCGGATGGTGAGCATCGGCGGCCGGCGATCCGGCCACGTGCGAATTCCGGGCCTTCCGGCGCGCCTGCCGGCGCCGCCTTTTCTCGCCGGTCTTTTCTAGGAGGATATGGTGCTGACGACCGAGGTTCCGACGCGGGACCAGCTCGTCCAACGCGCGTCCGAACTCGTGCCGCTCCTTCGCGGGCACGCGGCCTGGAACGAGGACAACCGCCGCGTCCACGAGGAGTCCATCCAGGCCCTGGCGGACGCCGGCGTCTTCAAGATGCGGGTCCCCGTCCGCTACGGCGGCTACGAGTCCGACACCCGTACGCTGATCGACGTCGCCACCGAGCTCGGCAGGGCCGACGGCTCCACCTCCTGGGTCGCGTCGGTGTACTGGATCCCGACGTGGATGGCCAGCATGTTCCCCGAGCCCGTCCTGGACGAGGTGTTCTCCACCCCGGACGTGCGCATCTGCGGGACGCTGAGCCCGACCGGCATGGCGGCGAAGGTCGACGGCGGCGTCATCGTCAACGGCAAGTGGGGCTTCATCAGCGGCGCCCTGCACGCCCACTACCAGGTCATCGTCGCGATCCAGATCGGCGGGGAGGGCGAGCCCATGCCGGTCGCCATCGTCGTGCCGATGTCGGACCTGACGATCGTCGACGACTGGCACACCTCGGGCCTGAAGGGCACCGGCAGCGTCACCACGATCGCCCAGGACCTGTTCATCCCCGACGCCCGCGTGCTGCCGCTGCCGCTGGTGCTGCAGGGCCAGGCCGCCTCGCCGGCCGTCCAGGGCCGCCCGATCTACAGCTCGCCGCTGCTCCCGGTCGCCTCGGCGTCCTCGGTCGGCACCCTGATCGGGCTCGCCAAGGCGGCCAAGGACACCTTCCTCGAGCGGCTGCCCGGACGCAAGATCACCTACACCGGGTACGACAGCCAGGCCGAGGCGCCGCTGACCCACCTGCAGGTGGCCGAGGCCGTCAACAAGATCGACCAGGCGGAGTTCCACGCCCACCGGCTGTCGGGACTGGTCGACTCCAAGGGCGCCCAGGGCGCGGAGTGGACGATCGAGGAGCGGGCGCGGGCCCGCGGCGACATGGGCGCGGTGGTCAAGCTGGCCAAGGAGGCGGTGGACATCTTCGCCTCGGCGAGCGGCGGCTCGTCCATCTACAGCATCGTGCCGATCCAGCGCATCGCCCGCGACACCCACGCCGCGAACCTGCACGCCCTGATGCACCCGAACACCAACGCCGAGCTGTACGGGCGGATCCTCTGCGGTCTCGAGCCCAACACGCTCTACATCTGACGGCAGAGACGACCAAAGGATCTCGACATGGCCCCCACCAGCACCGCCACCGCCGCCCCCGCCGTGACCGACAAGGACAAGGCCGCCGTCGTCTCGGTCCCGAGCCGCATCGTCGCGGCGTGGGCGAGCCACAACGCCAAGGCCTTCGCCGAGGTGTTCACCCCCGACGGCACCATGATCCTTCCCGGGGCGTTCAGCAAGGGCACCGCGGACATCGAGGCGTACATGACCGCCGCCTTCGCCGGCCCGTACAAGGGCACCCAGGTCACCGGCCTTCCCATCGACATGCGGTTCCTGAACGCCGACACCGCCCTGGTGATCACCCAGGGCGGCGTGCTCGCCGCGGGTGAGAACAAGGTGCACCCCGACCGCGCCGTCCGCGCCACCTGGGTCGTCGCCCGGCACGAGGGGCAGTGGAAGCTCGCCGCCTACCAGAACAGCCCCCTCGAGTCCGCCTGAGGCGGACACGGGGAGCCGCCGGGCCGTGCCCGGCGCGCGCGGTGCGACCGCGGGCGCCGGCCGGCCCCTTCGGCGTTCCCCTCCGCCCACGGCGCGAGCCCGTGGTCTTCCCGGGCCCCCTTCTCCGACGGCCTCCCGGGCGGCTTTCCGCGCGGGCGCCGGGCGGCTCTTCTTCCACGTTGCTTGATACGCGGCAGCGCGTTGACGTGCGCTTCGCCGGCCATGTTCCATGGGAGTCGTGTCAGCACCTTGTGTGCGGTCCGCGGCACGAGCCGGGGTGCTTGATGCCGGGAAAGCCCGGCGTCGCGGCTCGGCCAGTGGCACGACCTCTCCGCCGGCGGCGTCCGGCCGTGGGCCGAGGGGCCCCAATGGGGTCTTCGGCGGTCCGCAGATCCGTCGCGAGGAGTTGACGATGGCGCCCACATCTGACAGTGCGCGATCGGCGATCTCGGCGTCACCGCCGGTGCGCGCTGAGGAGACCGCCGAGTGCCTGGGCGGGGAGGTGCACCTCGCCTACGCCCACCGTCCCGAGTCCGGCGTGCTGGCCGTCGCCGCGCACTTCTCGGCCGAGACCGCGCGCGGGAGGGCGCGGGTGCGGGCCGCGGCTTTGGACGCGCTGCACCGGCTGCCGGACGGCGTGGCCGTGCCCTGCCCGCCGGACGACCACAGGGAGCTGTGCCTGTCGGACTTCATGCCGGACCCGCCCTCCGGCCGCCACTCGCGCGTCGCGGGCATCGGCCTGCTCAGCCACGAACGGTACGTGCTCCCGGCCGAGGTCGTGTGGATGGGCGAGCGGGACTGCCGGGTGGAGCCCACGGCGGTGGGCGTCATCGGCGAGAAGGGCGTCTCCGGCGCGATCGCCGACCTGCTGGCGCACGACATGGTCACCCGCTGGTGGGCGAGCCCGCGCATGCCGCTGCTGCGCGTCTCCCAGCACCTGGCGACGATGATCCCCGGGGAGGCGGCCGAGGCCGCGGCCGCGCTGGGGCTGCGGGTGTCGGCGTTCGCGCTGCCCGGCCCGGACTTCCAGATCGCCGTCGTCGGCGTGAGCGGGGAGGGCACGACGATCGCCACGGCCGCCGCGCGCACGATCGGCGAGGCGGTCGCCGAGGCGTTCCTGCGGGCGCTTGCCGCGCGGGCCCAGCCGTGGGACAGCCTGTCCATCGCCGACTCGCTGCGCCGGCTGACCGTCTGGCACCGCGAGGTGGACTACCTGGCCTACCTGGAGTGGTCGGCGCTGGACGCCGACGGCTCGGTGATGGACCGGCCGATGCCGGGGGACGGGGAGTCGGGCTGGGCCGACATCGCCTGCCGCCGGTTCGGGCACGAGCCGATCGTGGTCACGCTCGGCGACACCGGCGAGGCGGTGAAGGTGGTGTGCCCCGGCGCGGCCTGCTATCGCACGGTGCCCCCGGGCACCACCTTGCCCTGCCCGGTGCCCTAGCCGCCGCCCATCACCCTGCCCATGCCTTGGCCGCGAGGCGCCACCTTGCCCTGCCCGGTGCCCTGGCCGTCGGACGCCGATTCGCTTCGCGTGCCGGGGGAGAGGCCGCCGCGGTCGTGGACCAGGCGCCACAGGAACCGGCCGAACCTCTCGCGCTCGTCGGGAGTGAACGGGGCCAGGAAGGTGTCAAGGGCGTTCAGCATGGCCGGGCCGAGCTTGTAGCGCAGCAGCGCCTGCCCCTCGCCGGTCAGGCCGATGGCGTACTTGCGCCGGTCGTCGGGGTTGCGCGCGCGCTGGACCAGGCCGAGGCGCTCCAGCCCGTCCACGACGCTGACCATGGTGGTGCGGTCGATGCCGTGGGTGCGGGCGAGCTGCTGCTGGGACTGCGGCCCCACGGAGTCGATGGCGGTGAGCACGATGACGTCCTTGGCGCGCAGCCCGAACGGCTCCACCGCGGCTTCCAGCAACTCGGCGAACAGCTCGCCGGCCTTGGCGAGCAGGATGCCGGTGTCCCCGGAGGAGAATTCCGGCAGGGGGACGTCGGAGTTCGGGGAATCAACGCTCACAGACGTGCCTTCCGTGGTCACCTGTCACGAAAAGTGCGGCATGCCGCATATTAAGCACGGCTCCGTCTGGCACGAGTGTCACACGCTGCGATGGGCAGCGCAACCGACGGTCAGAAATCCAATCGTCAGCAAAGCTGATTGACAGTGAAGCTGATTGTCTGCGACCATACTTGTTAGCGTGAAGGGCGCGGAAGGGCCACGACCAGGATTCCACCTCATTGGTTGCGAGGGAGGTCCTCATGTCCGGACGGCGACCCGTACCCGACGTCGGCACCACGTGGGATGCGATATGTGACATCTGGGACGAGGTCCGGGAAATCGTATTGACGTGGGAACACGTGAGGGCGGCCGAGGAGCCGGCTGGCTGATCGCCCGCCGCTGGAGGGTTGAGGCCATGGGCGGGAACGCGCACGAGTCCGCGCCGACGGCGCGGGTCCTGGCCGAGTCCACCGGCTGGCTGCTCAACGACGTGGCGCGCGAGGTCACGCTGCGGCTGGAGGAGGCCCTGAAGGGCGACGACCTCCGCTGGCGCGACTACGGGGTGCTCGTCGTGCTGGAGTCGGCCGGGCCCATGTCGCAGCAGGAGATCGGCCGGCGGCTCGCCGTCGACCGCTCGACGATGGTGCACATCATCGACCTGCTGGAGCAGCGCGGGCTGGTGGCGCGCGGGCGCGACCGGGTCGACCGGCGCGCCTACGCCATCGAGCTGACCGGCGCCGGCCGCGCGCTTCTGGTGGACGTCCTGCACCCGCTGACCGCCGAGGTCCACGAGCGGGTGCTGGGCCCCCTGACACCCGAGGAGCGGTCCGTCCTGACCCGTATTCTCGGCCGCGTCGCCCGAGGCGCCGATGAGAGCAATTTGCGAGAATAACGGACCATCTACACCTCTGATAGTTTGTAATTGCACATATCTGTGGAGCCGGGCAAGGGTCGTAGGTCCTGATCCCCCCTGGACGAGGTACATGGCCAGGAGGCGAGCCATGGACATTTCCGTCATCGGTGTTCCCGCGGAAGCATTGGAGATCTACCGGTACTTTCTGCGGCACCGTGGCGAGGGCATCGGTTCGATCAGGCAGGCCCTCGACCTCGATCCCGACACCATCGAGGCCGCCGTCGACACCCTTGACCGGCTGTCCCTGCTCGACCTGACCGACCACCACCGCGTCATGGCCACCGAGCCGCGCATCGGCATCGAGCGCCTTGTCGAGCAGCGCCTCAACGAGCTCAACTCCGAGATCCGCCGCGTACTCGGCGCGCGGGACGCCATCTCCTCCCTCGTGGAGGACCAGCAGCACGGCGAGAACGCCGGCTCCATGCTGGACATCGAACGCGTCGAGGGCCTGGACCGCGTGCGCCAGCGGCTCGACGACCTGGGGTTCTTCTCCTACAAGGAGACCCTGTGCCTGCACCCGGGCGGGCCGCTGTCCCGGGGCGCCATCGAGACGGCGCTGCCGCTGGACACCCGCTCGCTGCGCCGCGGGCTCGCGGTGAAGGCCGTCTACCACCCCAAGGCGCTGGACGACCAGGACATGGTGGCCTACCTGCGGGAGCTGGTGAGCCTGGGCGGCCAGGTCCACATCACCGAAGACCCCTTCGACCGCATGCTGATCTTCGACCGCAGCGTCGCCGTGGTGCCCATCCACCCCAAAGAGAGCGCCCGCGGCGCGCTGCTGGTGAAGGAACCCGGACTGGTGTCGCAGCTGGTGACCTATTTCGACGGCGTCTGGGACGCCGCCACCGACTTCCGGGAGTTCACCGAGCCGAGCACCGAGGGCCCTCGCCTTTCCGAGCTGGAACGGAAAGTCCTCACGGTCATGGCGACCGCCGACAAGGACGAGATCGCGGCGCGGGAAATCGACGTCTCCGTCCGCACATATCGCCGTTATGTCGCCGATCTCATGGCACGGCTCGGCGCGGTCAATCGTTTCCAGGCCGCATTGCGCGCCAAAGAAGAAGGCTGGATCTGACGGCGCCGGCGCCCCCGCACACTCGGAGATGACAGGGGGTACTTACACCCTTTTGACTGGTGTGGATCAGAGGAGATGGTCTGATGCTGGTTTGCGTTACCGGAGGCACGGGATTCGTCGGCGCCCATTCGGTCGCCGCGCTGGTCCGCGGCGGCCACCGCGTCCGCATGCTGGTCCGCGACCCCGCCAAGACCGCCCCCGCCCTGGCCCCCCTCGACCTCGGCCCGACCGACGTCGAGACCGTCACCGGCGACGTCACCGACGAGGACTCCGTGGCTCGGGCGGTGCGCGGCGCGGACGCCGTGCTGCACGCCGCGTCGGTGTACTCCTTCGACAGCAGGGACCACGCGCGGATGCGGCAGGTCAACGAGCGCGGCACGCATGTCGTGCTGGACGCCGCGCGACGTGCGGGCTCGGGCCTGACCGTCCACGTGTCCAGCGTCGTCGCGCTGTTCCCCGCTCCCGGCCGCGTCGTGGACGAGGCGTCTCCCGTCGGCCACCCCCGCGAGACCTACATGGCGGGCAAGGCGGCGGCCGAGAGGATCGCCCGCCGGCACCAGGCCGAGGGCGCGCCGGTCGTCATCACCTACCCGCCCGCGCTGCTCGGGCCGCACGACCCCAAGATGGGCGACCAGGTGTCGCGCCTGCGGGCGGTCCTGCGCGGGCTGACGCCCCTGTGGCCGCTCGGCGGGTTCCCGGTGGGCGACGTCCGCGACACCGCGGCGCTGCACGCCGCCCTGGTCACCGCCCCCGGCCGGGCGCTGACGGCGGCCCGGCACTTCGGCCCGGGGGAGTACCTGACCACGCGGCGGTACCTGGAGGTGCTGCGCGAGGTCACCGGGCGCGCGCTGCCGGCGGCGTTCCTGCCCGCCCGGGCGATGCTGCCGGTGGGCGCGCTCGCCGGCCTGCTCCAGCGGGTGTGGCCGTGGCACATCCCCGCCGAGTACGGGGCCATCTACACCTGCGCCTGCGCCACGAGGGTGGCCGACCACGCCGGCACGTTCGGCGTGCGCCCCCGGGCGATCGCCGAGACGGTCGGCGACACGGTGCGCTGGTTGCACGAGAACGGCCGCCTGTCGGCCCGCCAGGCGGGAATCCAACGGCCGAGCCTGACGTCCGCGGGCGCGCGATGATGGGAGAGGGCGCCATGACCGAGCAGATCGCGACGAGCCCGGACCTGCACCGTCCGGCACCGGAGCCGCTGACCGCCGTCGAGATCGACTTCGTCCCGGTGGCCGTGCCCCGGCGTCCCGGCCCGCAGGCCCGGCCCGGGGCGCAGGGCCGGCCGGCCGAGCAGCCGCAAGCGGCGCCGCCCGCGCCGGAGCGGTCGATGGAGGCGCTGCGCGAACGGCACCGCGGGCTGCGCTCGGACATCGTCGCGGGCCGCCGCGATGGCGTGGAGCGCCAGCACCGCCTGGGCAAGGGCACCGCCCGCGAGCGCATCGCGATGCTGCTGGACGAGGGCTCGTTCGTCGAGCTGGACATGTACCGCCGGCACCAGGCACACGGCCTGCGGATGGAGGAGAGCCGGCCCTACACCGACGGCGTGGTCACCGGATCCGGCACGATCGACGGCCGCCGGGTGTTCGTCTACGCCCAGGACTTCACGATCATGGGCGGGTCGCTCGGCGCCGCCCACGCGGCGAAGATCCACAAGGTGATGGACCTTGCCATCTCCACCGGCTCCCCGATCATCGGCCTGATCGACAGCGGCGGGGCGCGCATCCAGGAGGGCGTGGTCTCGCTCAGCGGGTACGGCGGCATCTTCCAGCGCAGCGTCCAGGCGTCCGGGGTGATCCCGCAGATCAGCGTGGTCCTCGGGCCGTGCGCGGGCGGGGCCGCCTACACCGTGGCGCTGGCCGACTTCGCCTTCATGGTGCGCGACACCGCGCAGCTGTACCTCACCGGGCCCGACGTGGTCGCGGCCGTGACCGGCAAGCGGTACACCCACGCCGAGCTCGGCGGGGCCGACGTGCACGGCAAGAAGTCCGGCGTGGCCACCTTCGTGCACGACGACGAGGAGAGCTGCCTGGACGAGGTGCGCTACCTGGTCTCGCTGCTGCCGGGCAACAACCTGGAGTTCCCGCCCAGCGCGCCCCCCTGCGACGCGACCACCGACACCCGCCCCCGCCTCGCCGAGATCGTCCCGGTCGAGCCGAACAAGCCCTACGACATGCGGCTGATCGTCTCCGAGCTGGTGGACGACGGCGAGTACCTGGAGATCCACGAAGGCTGGGCGCAGAACGTCATCTGCGTGCTGGCCCGCATCGACGGCGCGGTGGTCGGCATCGTCGGCAACCAGCCCATGGTGCTCGCCGGCGTGCTCGACGTCGCCGCCTCGCAGAAGGCCGCGCGCTTCGTCCGCTTCTGCGATGCCTTCGGCATCCCGCTGGTGTCCCTGATCGACGTGCCGGGCTTCCTGCCCGGGGCCGACCAGGAGTACGAGGGGATCATCCGGCACGGCGCCAAGCTGCTGTACGCCTACTGCGAGGCGACCGTGCCGCGCATCCACGTCGTCGTGCGCAAGGCCTACGGCGGTGCGTACATCGTGATGGACTCGCGCACCATCGGCACCGACCTGTCGCTGGCCTGGCCGACCAACGAGATCGCCGTCATGGGCGCCGAGGGCGCCGTCAACATCATCTTCCGCAAGGAGCTGGCCGCCGCCGCCGACCCCGCGAGCCTTCGGGCCGAGCTGGTCGCCGAGTACGCCGAACAGCTCATGCACCCGCACTACGCGGCCGAGCGCGGCCTGGTCGACGACGTCATCGACCCGGTGGAGACCCGCGCCGCGGTGGCCAGAGGCCTTGCGATGCTGCGCGACAAGCGCAAGCCCGCGCCGCAGCGCAAACACGGCAACGTGCCGTTGTGAAAGCACGCTGAAGCGGCTTTCGGCGGGCTTTCCGCCGAAGACAGCAAATACGAAGAAGAACCGCCCGGCATCCGCCCGGAACAATTGACTTCGGCGATTCCCGGTATTCGCGCCCCCGCGCGGCCGGGAAAGCGCCCGTACGCGCCGGATCCTCTTCCCGCCGCGCACGGGTAAACGGTCAACTTTCCGGGAACGAGGTTTGCGCATGGCGACCGAGGCAGTTTCCGCGGCACCCGTCAAGGTGTCGGCGCTGAACAGCCGCCACCACCGGCTCTGGCTCAACATCTTCATGTTCATCGTGGTGGCGCACTGGGCCGAGCACATCGCCCAGGCGATCCAGCTGTGGGTGCTCGGCTGGCCCCCCAAGCAGGCGCTCGGCGTCATCGGGTCGCTGTACCCCCCGGCCTTCACCTCCGAGTGGATGCACTACGGCTACGCGCTGGTCATGCTCATCGGCCTCATCGCGCTGCGGAAGGGCTTCACCGGCAGGGCTCGCACGTGGTGGAACATCTCGCTCGGCATCCAGGTGTGGCACCACTTCGAGCACCTGCTCCTGCTGGTCCAGGCGCAGACCGGATGGCACCTGGCGGGCCGGCCCGTGCCCACCAGCATCCTGCAGCTCTTCGCGCCCCGCGTTGAGCTCCACCTGTTCTACAACGCGATCGTCTTCATCCCCATGGTCGTGGCCATGGTCCGCCACCTGCGCCCGTCCCCGTCCGAGCGCGCCGAGATGGTGTGCACCTGCGCGGCGCGCGCATGACGGACGGTTCCGGCGCGAAGCAGGGACGCTCCCCGGTCTTCACCGTGGCGCTGACGCTCGTGGGGGCGTTCCTGCTGTACCTCGCCGTCCCCAACATCGGCCCGGTCGTCCGCGCGGCCCGGGCCGACGGCGTTCCCGGCGTGTTCACCGCCGAGACCCTGTCGTGCATCCAGCACCCCGGCCACGAGAGCTGCTCGTGGACCGGGGAGTTCCGCTCCGACGACGGCGCCGTCCAGCGCTCCGAGGTCGTCCTCTACGGCGCCGACCGGGAGTCCCTGCGGCCCGGGGAGCGCGCCCGCGCGGTCGACACCGGGCGGGCGGGCCGGGTCTACGGGCCGGGCGGGTCCCGCGAGT
The DNA here is from genome assembly GCF_040607475.1 of Sphaerisporangium sp. NPDC005288. NCBI lineage: Bacteria > Bacillati > Actinomycetota > Actinomycetes > Streptosporangiales > Streptosporangiaceae > Sphaerisporangium > Sphaerisporangium sp. NPDC005288. The sequence continues at coordinate 43,853 of NZ_JBEXGT010000033.1, forward strand.
GGGTCTTCACCGCCCTGCTCCTGCTCGCCGGCCTGGCGATCGTCCTGTTCCCGTACGCCCGTCCGCTGCGGCGGCTGCTGCGGCCCCCGGCCCCGCGGGCGGTGCCCGTGGGCGGCGGCCCCGGCCGGTGACCCACCCGCCGGCGCCGCTGCCCCTCCCGCCGGCGTCCTCAGGGCTCTCACGGCCGTCCGCACCGATCGAGCTGGCGTCGTCGCCGGGCTCACCGGCGCCCTCACCTTCCGGTCCGGCGTCGTCATCGTCCGGGCCGGGGTCGTCATCGCCGCCGCTGCCGCTGCCGCCCCTGCCGGGACGGGAGCCGGCCGTCCCGCACGTGATGATCGTGGGCGACTCCATCAGCCAGGGTCGCGAGGGCGACCGCACCTGGCGCTACCGGCTGTGGCGGACCCTGGTCGACCAGGGGACCGCCGTGCGCTTCGTCGGGCCGTGGAAGGGCACCTGGGTGCCCTCCGCGGTCTGGCCGGCCGAAGCCCCCGCCCAGCCCGCCCGTCCGGACAGCGGCCGAGCCCATCCGGACGACGGCCCCGCCCGCCGGGGTGACGGGCCCGCCCGTCCGGGCGGCCCGGACGACCCGGCGTACGCGGGCTCCTACCGGCGGGGCGTCCATTTCCCGGCGTGCCGCCACTACGCGAGCTGGGGCCGGCTGCTGCACGAGGCCAAGGACAACATCGAGGACGCGGTCGCCGCCCACGGACCGGGCTGGCTGATGGTCGCGCTGGGCTTCAACGACCTGGCGTGGGGCGTCTCGGGCCCAGGCCGGCTGCTCGCCGACATGGAGACCTTCGTCCTGCGCGCCCGCGCGGCCGATCCCGCTGTTCAGTTCTTGATCGGAAATGTCGTGCACCGCACGCCGCTGAGCGGCCTGCCCGATCTGGCCCGCGACACCGACTCCTACAACCGGGAGCTGCCGGGGCTGCTCGCCGCGCTGTCGACGGACCGGTCGAGGGCGGTGCCGGTCGATCTGGCCGGCGTCTACGACCCCCACCGCGACTCCTACGACGGCGTCCATCCGAACGACTCGGGTGAGGCGAGGATAGCCGCGGCGTTCACCGCCGCCTTCGCCCCCGCGCTCGTGCATGCGGGGGGCGGCGTCTCCGGCCGGGTCCCCGCGCTCGGCTGAGGAGGCCGGGCCGGCCGTCGTGCCGCGCTGATCTGCTGGGCCGGCGCCTTGCGGCCGGGTTGTGCGGCCGGCTTACGCGGTCGCCTCGGGGGCCGGACGCGCCGGGCGGCGGTGGAGGTCACACGCGCTCGGCGGCGATGGAGGTCAGCAGCGAGACGAGCCGGTCAGGGGCCGACACCATCGGCCAGTGGCCGGTGTCGAGGGTGTGGAAGGTCCAGTTGGGCACAGCCCGCATGGCGGCGACGTCCTCGGAGACGCGCCCGTCGAAGTGCTCCTTGGAGCAGACGATGTAGCTCGCCCGCTGGTGCTCCAGCGGGCGGGTCAGGACGGCGGGCTCCGAGAGGGTGTGCCCGGGGTGGCCGACGAAGCGCTCGACCAGCCACTGCGCCTGGCGGGTGGACAGATCTTGCCCCTCGGCGACGATCGTGACGTCCGGGATCGGCCAGCGGCCGCTGTTCTCGGCGATCAGCCGCAGCTCCCCGGCGCGCACGCGCTCGGGGAAGGCGTGCAGCATCGACTTGCCGTCGTGCGGCAGGAATCCCTCGACGAACACCGTGCGGCTCACGCGCTCGGGCGCGCGGTCGGCCACCTGGCCGGCGACGATGCCCGAGTAGCTGTGCCCGACCACGACGACGTCGCGCAGATCGTGTTTCTCCATCAGGGTGAGCACGTCGTCGACGTGGGTGGCGAGGCCGACGGTGGAAACGTCGGCCTCGGGGTCGACCAATCCGGAAAGTGTGATCGCATGGACGTCATGGCCGAGCGCGCGCAGCCCGCGGGTCACCGGCTCCCAGATCCACGCGCCCGTCCACGGACCGGGAATCAGGATAATTGGATTTTTCACGGCAGGTCAGCTTCCTCTCCTTTACGGCTGGACTGCCTGAACGGTACGGAATTCGGACCTGGCGGGGCTTTTAGTATGCGGGCCGGGGCGACATGAATATCCGTAGTTATTGAACAGTCTCGTGCCGGATGGCGTCAACGGTGGTCAGGCGGCCACGGGGACCGCGGCGGACGGGCGAAGGGCGGCGGCGTCCCACTCGGACACCTTGATCGGCTGCGCGTCACCGAGGACGGCGACCACACCGGCGTAACCGTCACCGGGATAGATCGTGCGCATTTGCACCGTGTGCGGGGGAATGTCCAGCGGCCAGCTCAACAGCGCGGGCTCCTGCGACGGCGCGCTCACCTCGACCTTGTGCGGCGAGATCCGCAGGCCGTGGCCGGTGGCCTTGAGCACCGCCTCCTTGCACACCCACATACGGGCGAATCCGGCCTGCTGATGACGGTCGGGAAGGGTCTTCAGCACTTCCTGCTCGTCACGCGACAGCGCGCATCCCACCAGCTCGCTGACCGGGGCGGTCGGCACCTGCTCGACATCGACGCCCACGGGCCCGGCGGTGGTCAGGGCCACCGCGACGCGGTTGCCCGAGTGGGAGATCGAGGCGTGCAGCCCGTCGTCGGTCAGGATGTAGGGGCGGCCGTGCGGCTTGTCACAGCTCATGCAGCGCCGCTCGATGGGCACCCGCTCGGGCGCGATGTCGAGCTGGGCGCCGGCGGCGGTGCGCAGCAGCCAGGCGGCGGTCACGAACCTCTGGCGGTCCTGCTCGCGCCGGTAGGCGGCGGCCCGCTTCAGCTCGGTGCCGTTCAGCACGCCGACCATGGACTCGAGCGCGTAGTCCTGCGGGTCGGCCCACCAGATCTGGCAGTCGACGGTCCGGAGAGCGATGGCGTTCATAAGCGTGTCCTCCTCGGGTTAGGGGCGGCCGTTGGTCAGGGTCCGGCAGGTCACCAGTTCCCAGTCGCTTACTTCGGGGTTGGTCAGGATCTGCGTCACCTCGGCGCGGATCTGCGCGTCGGTGGTCTCCTCATCGGTCTGCACGCGGATGGCGATGTCGCCGGTGACGTTCTTGAGGTCCTTCCGCCATTTCCTCGGGAGCAGGGCCAGGATTCTGATTCCGTCGACCGGCGAGTTCGGAAGCGGATCGCCGGCGGTCCTGCGGATGGTCAATTCGACGAGCATGTGGTCACCTCAGTCCCAGGTCGTGCCCGGCGTGACCGGCGCATGGCCCGGCGCGGCCCGGGTGAACGACATTTCGAATTCGGCCCGGCCGTTGTTCTCGCTTCGCATTTCGATCCCTTTTCTGTCGGCTGTGTGTTTTCTTCTCGCACAACCAACTCTGCGGGATCGGCGTCCGCCGGAACAGAAGAAGCGAAGTCAGCAAGCTGCAGGGTGGTTGCAGCTTCCTGCCACCCTTCCCGCGGTCCCGCGGACGGTCCCTCGCGCGGCAGGGTGGGCGGCCCGGCGCGGGGAACGGCGAACGCCGGTGACCGCGCAGGTCACCGGCGTTCGGGAAGGAAGGGAGGCCGTGGAGTGATCAGCCGGAGTCGGCGTCGAAGTGGAGTTCGGAGGTGACGCGGTAGCGGTCGCCGCGGTAGATGGAGCGGACGAACTCCACGATGCGCCCGTTGACGTCCTTGGTGGTGCGTTCCACCCCGAGGGCCGGGAAATGCTGCGGGACGTGCAGCAGCTCCGCCTCGGTCTCGTCGGTGACCGTCGCCTCGATCGTCTGCACCGCGCTGCGCACGTCCACGGCGAACCGCTCGCGCAGCAGCCGGTAGAACGATCCCGACTCCATGTCGGCGGGCAGCAGGCCCTCCACCAGGGCGTGGGGGAGCTGGATGCGCTCGATGGCCATCGGCTCCTCGTCCACGATGCGCAGGCGCACGACGCGCAGGACGGGGGCGGCGGGGGAGAGCCGCAGGCGGGTGGCGAGCTGCGGGCCGGCGGGGATCAGGCCGAACTCCAGGATGCGGCTGAGCCAGTGCCCCTCGGCCGGCGGGGCGTAGAACGAGCCGCCGGGGGTCGACGACAGGGCCTGGGTGACGCGGTGCGGCCCGGTGAAGGTGCCCCTGCCGTGCTCGCGCACCAGGATGCCGGACCTCACCAGGTCGTCGATGGCCGCGCGCAGCGTGGGACGGGAGACCTCCAGCTCCTTGCACAGGTCGCGCTCGGAGGGGATCGCCTCGCCAGGCTGCTTGTCGGCGACGAAGTCCAGCAGGAAGTCGCGCACGCGATCGCGCTTCAGGCCGCCCCGCATGTTGAGACTCACGGCAGCGACCTTACCAGCGACTTACCAGTCTCAGCCATCGAACGGCGCAAGATTGCCACCAGGCTGGGTCTTGACGGGCCAACTGGTTAATACCACTCTATCCACATCGGGCGGATCGCTTACCAATAACTGACCAATGGAGATCCCCGTGAGGAATCGCCTCTTCGTCGTGACGGGAGCGCTGGCGCTGGCCGCCGGGCTTACCGCGTGCGGCTCCACCTCCCCGTCCACCGGCTCTCCGGGCTCCGCGAACTCCGCCGGAACGGCCGCCGCTCCCGTCCGGCTCACCGTCTGGGTGATGCGCGACAGCTTCTCCGACGCGGTGCTCGACCGCTTCACCTCCGACTTCGAGCGGACCAGCCCCGGCGTCACCCTGGACATCCAGATCCAGGAGTGGGACGGCATCGGGCAGAAGGTCACCAGCGGCCTGGCCAGCAACGACGCCCCGGACGTGATCGAGGTGGGCAACACCCAGGTCGCGGAGTACGCCGCGAGCGGCGGTGTGAAGGACCTGACCGGCAAGATCGCCGACCTCGGCGGCTCCGACTGGCTTCCCGGCCTCGCCGAGCCGGGGAAGATCGACGGGCATCAGTACGGCATTCCCTGGTACGCCGCGAACCGGGTGGTCATTTACAACAAGGACCTGTTCGCCAAGGCGGGCGTCACCGCGCCGCCCAAGACCCGCGAGGAGTGGCTGGAGGTCACCGCCAAGCTCGACAAGGGCGGCGACCAGGGCATCTACCTCGCCGGGCAGAACTGGTACACCTTGGCGGGGTTCATCTGGGACGAGGGAGGCGACCTCGCGGTCAAGGAGGGCGACGCCTGGAAGGGCGCCCTGGACACCCCGCAGGCCATGGCGGGCATGAATTTCTACAAGCGGCTCCAGGCCCTCGGCGAGGGGCCCAAGGACTCCGACGAGGCCAAGCCTCCGCAGATCGACGTGTTCGCCAAGGGCGACGTCGCCCAGCTCATCGCCACCCCCGGCGCGGCCGTCGCCATCGAGAAGGCCAACCCCGAGCTGGCGGGCAAGATGGGCTTCTTCCCGATCCCCGGCAAGACGCCCGACCGGCCGGGCGCGGTGTTCACCGGCGGCTCCGACCTGATCATCCCCGAGGCGTCGCAGCACGGTGACCTCGCCTACCAGGTGGTCAAGGCCCTGGCCGGCGAGCGGTTCCAGGTCGACATGGCCAAGGAGATGAAGTACGTGCCGAACCGGGTGTCGCTGGGCGGGGCCCTGGCCGGCGACGAGGCCACCGCCGCGATGGCCGCGGGCGCCGCGAACGGCCACGCGACGCCGAACTCGGCCAACTGGGCGGCGGTCGAGGCCAAGAACGTGATCAAGGAGTACATGACCAAGGCGCTCACCGGTGCCGACACCGCGGCCCCGGCCGCCGCCGCGTCCCAGACGATCACCACGATCCTCAACACCAAGTCGTGAACCTCGACGCCCCCCGCCCCGCGGCGGTCCCGTCCGCCGGCGCGCCCGGCCCGACTGCGCACCCCTCCGTTTCCCTGCCCTCAGACGCAGGTCGTCCCCGGACGGCGGACGCGCCCCCCGAGCGGCGAGCGGACGCGGTACCCGGGCGGGCAAGGTCCGGGGGCGGGTCGCGGGCGCTCGGCGAGAGCGGCCTCCGGTCGGACGCCGGCCGCTCGGAGATGGCCGCCCGGCACGGCTCGCGAACGGGGGCCGGGGGCCGGTGGCGAGCCGGGCGGGTGTCAGGTCGCGGCGGAGACGGGCGGGGGGCGCGGTCGCGACCTGGCCGCCGCCGGATCGCCGGACTGGTGCCCTACCTCCTGGTCGCCCCGACGGTCGGCGGAGCCGCCTTCCTGCTGCTCTACCCATTGCTGCGCAGTGTCGTCATCTCGCTTCAGCACTTCAGAACAGGCGAGTTGATCCGTGGCGGAGCGGCGTTCGTCGGGCTGGCGAACTACCAGGAAGTGCTCACCGGCGAGGAGTTCTGGGCGGTGGTGAGCCGCACCTTCGCCTGGACCGCGGTGAACGTGGTGCTCATCATGGTCATCTCGACGCTCACCGCCCTGATGACCGCCCGGCTCGGCCGGCGCATGCGGCTGGCCGTCATGGGGGGCCTGGTGCTCACCTGGGCCACCCCCGTCCTGGCCGCCACGACGGTCTTCCAGTGGCTGTTCCAGTCACGGCTGGGCGTGGTGAACTGGCTGCTGGTCAAGCTCGGCCTGACCGGCTTCCAGGACTACACCTGGTTCGCCGGCGGCGCCTCGAGCTTCGCCATCCTGGTCATGCTCGTCGTCTGGCAGTCGGTGCCGTTCGCCGCCCTCACCCTCTACGCGGGCCTGACGACGATCCCCGGCGAGCTGGAGGAGTCGGCCAGGATCGACGGGGCCACCGGCGCGCAGGTCTTCCGGCACGTCACCCTGCCCATCCTGCGTCCCCTGTTCGGGCTGATCACCTCCCTGGAGGTGATCTGGGTGTTCAAGTGCTTCGCCCAGATCTGGGCGATCAGCCGGGGCGGCCCGGACGGCGCCACCACGACCCTGCCGGTCTACGCCTTCCAGGTCGCCCAGTCGCTCCACAAGTACGACCTCGGCTCGGCGATATCCACCCTGACCGTGCTGATCCTGATCGCCGTCCTGATCCTCCACCTGCGGCGCATGCTGCGCCACGAAGGAGAGACCCCATGACCACCGTGAACAGCGCGCGGACGCGGGGGAGGGGGAGGCGGCTCGCGCGGCGGGTGCCGCTCAACCTGGCCGCCCTCGCCGTGATCGCCGTCTCGGTGTTCCCCGTGTACTGGATGGCGGTCACGGCGTTCACCCCGACCGCCGACATCCAGTCGGAGACGCCGAGCTTCTGGCCCGCCCACCCCACGCTCGACCACTTCGCGAGCGCCGTCAACGCGGACGGCTTCGCGCTGTTCTGGCGCAACAGCCTGGCCGTGACCGTCTCCTCCGTGCTGCTGTCCCTGGTCGTCGCGCTGCTGGCGGCCTTCGCGGTCGCCCGGATGCGCTGGCGCGGCAGGCGGGCGTTCATCCTCATGGTCTTCATCGCCCAGATGGCCCCATGGGAGGCGCTGCTGATCTCGATGTTCGTCATCGCCCGCGACACCGGCATGCTCGACCGGCTGTCCATGCTGTCCCTGATCTACTTCATGCTCACGCTGCCGTTCACGATCGTCACCCTGCGCGGCTTCCTCGCGGCGATCCCGCCGGAGCTGGAGGAGGCCGCCATGACCGACGGGGCCGGCCGCGCGGCCGCCTTCCGGCGGGTGGTGCTGCCGCTGCTCGCCCCGGGCCTGATGTCCACCTCGCTGTTCGGCTTCATCACCGCCTGGAACGAGTTCGCCTTCGCCAACGCCTTGATCATCAAGGACCAGGACGACCGGACGCTACCGGTGTGGCTGTCGTCCTTCAGCAACGTCTTCGGCACCGACTGGGGAGCCACGATGGCCGCCGCGGGGCTGTTCATGCTGCCCGTGCTGCTGGTCTTCCTCGTGCTCCAGCGCAGGGTCACCTCCGGCATCATCGCCGGCGCCGTCAAGGGCTGACCCACCCGCCCGGCGGCCCCCGCTGCGGTCACCCGCACCCACCCCGGCCGCGGGAAATCGTGCACACCACCCCGTGCGCCATCCGTCTTCCCCGTCCACCCGGTCCACCCCGTCCGCCAGCGCGCCCGCGCCTGCGAAAGGAACAGACAACGTGATCATTCCCCGGCCGCGGGAACTGGCCTTCCTGGGGGGCTCCGTCGCGTTCCACCCCGACCTCGTGCGGCACGCCCCGCCGGACGCGTCGCTCGGAGATGAGGGCTACCGGCTGGACGTGGGGCCGTCGGGCATCCGGGTCACCCCCGGCGGCAGGGCCGGCCGCTTCTACGGGTTGCAGACCCTGGCCCAGTTCGGCGCCGCAGTGCCGTACGGGACGATCGAGGACCGGCCGCTATTCGGCTGGCGCGGCGTCATGCTCGACGTGGCCCGGCACTTCATGCCCAAGACGTTCCTGCTGCGCCTGATCGACCTGCTCGCCGAGCACAAGCTGAACATCCTGCACCTGCACCTGACCGACGACCAGGGCTGGCGCCTGGAGATCGAGCGCTATCCGCGGCTGACCGAGGTCGGCGGCCGGCGCGGGGGCGGCCCGGCCCCGTCCGGGGACGAGCCGCGGTTCTACACGCGCGAGGACGTCCGCGAGATCGTCGCCTACGCCGCCGAGCGGTTCGTCACGATCGTCCCCGAGATCGAGATGCCCGGCCACGCGCAGGCCGCGATCGCCGCCTACCCCGAGCTGGGCAACCATCCGTCCCGGCGGCTGGAGGTCTGGTCCGGCTGGGGGATCAGCGAGCACGTGCTCAACCTGGAGGAGTCCACCGTCGCCTTCTGCCAGAACGTCCTGGACGAGGTCATGGACCTGTTCCCCGGCCCGTACGTCCACGTCGGCGGTGACGAGTGCCCGCCCGGCGAGTGGGAGCGCAGCCCCCGCGCGCTGCGACGCCTGTCCGAACTGGGGCTGGCCGGCCCGTCCGAGGCGTGCCGGTGGTTCGTCGGGCGGATGGCGGAGCACCTGGCGCGGCACGGGCGCAGGACGATCTGCTGGGACGAGCCGGACCGCGAGCCCACCCCGGGCACCACCGTCATGGTGTGGCGCGAGGAGGACGCGCTGCCGGACAGGAGCGACATCATCCTCGCCCCGCACACGCGCACCTATCTGGACTACTACTCCTCCGACGCCCCCGGCCAGCCTCCCGCGCAGCCCGGCGTCGTCACGCTGGCCGACGCCTACGGGTTCACCCCCGACCCCGGGGTGCGCGGGGTGCAGTGCCAACTGTGGACCGAGTACATGCCCACGCCCGAGCAGGTGGAGTACATGGCCTTTCCCCGGCTGTGCGCGTTCGCGGAGGTCGCGTGGGGGTCGCCCGGCGACTACCCCGACTTCCTGCGGCGCCTGGACCCCCACCTCGCCCGCCTGGCCGCCCGCGGCGTCCGCGTGGGACCCCTCATCCCCTGACGTCTCCGACCCCGTTCCCGCGACCCGACATCCCCTCTCCTCCCGTGAACCGTTCCTCCTCCACCCCCCACCCAGGAAAGGAACACCGATGTCCGTGACCTCAAGGCCGCCGGGGAAGTCACTCCTCGGCGGACTCGTGTCCGCCGTGCTCGCGGCCGCCATCGGAGTGAGCGCCGCCGCGCCGGCGGGCGCCGCACAGTCGCTGCGGCTGCAGTACAAGACCAGCGCCACAGGCGCCACCGCAGACCAGGTGGAACCGTGGTTCGATCTGGTCAACGACGGCTCCTCGGCCGTGCCGCTCTCCGGAGTGAAGATCCGCTACTACTTCAGGGCCGACTCGGCGTCCCAGCAGTACCGTTTCGCCTGCTCCTGGGCGACGGTGTCCTGCTCGACGGTCACCGGCGCCTTCGGCGCCATCAGCCCCGGCACGGCCACCGCCGACCGCTACCTGGAGGTCGGCTTCACCTCCGGCACCCTCGCGGCCGGGGCTCACACCGGTGACCTGCAGCTTCGCTTCTACCGGTCCGATTGGCAGCGCATCACCCAGAGCGACGACTACTCCTTCGGTCCCGCCCGCACCTCCTACGGCGACTGGACCAAGGTCACCGTGTACCAGAACGGCGCCCTGGTGTGGGGCACCGCCCCGGCCGGCGGCGGTCCCTCGCCCACGCCGACTCCCACCGTCACCCCGCCGCCCGGCGGCAACGCCGGCGTGGTGTTCGACGACTTCACCTACACCAACGCGGACGACCCCGCCATCACCGCCCACCACTGGACCGTCCGCACCAACTCCGGCGGCCCCGGAGTCCCGGGCGCGAGCTGGCCGAAGAGCAACGTGAGCTTCCCGTCCGTCGCCACCGGCAACCAGGCGATGCAGCTCAGAGCCGCCACCGACGGCACCGGCGCGGGCACCCAGCAGGCGGAGTTCCTGCACCAGCGCAAGTTCCTCGAAGGCACCTACGCCGCGCGGGTGAAGTTCTCCGACGCGCCCGTCAGCGGGCCGGACGGCGACAACATCGTGGAGACGTTCTTCACGATCACCCCGCTCGCCGCCGACCTCGATCCCGACTACAGCGAGCAGGACTTCGAGTACCTGCCCAACGGCGGCTGGGGCGAGTCCGGCAACATCATGTACACCACCTCGTGGGAGACCTACCGCAACGAGCCCTGGCTCGCGGTCAACGTCCACAACGAGGTGCGCGCCAGCTATGACGGATGGCACAACCTGGTCCTGCAGGTCTCCGGCGGGAAGATCAGGTACTACATCGATGGAGCGCTGTTCGCCGAGCACGGTGACATCTACTACCCCGAGACCGTGCAGTCGGTGAACTTCAACCTGTGGTTCATCAGCGGCGGCCTGGTAGGCAGCTCGACGCCGCGCTCCTACGTCCAGCAGGTCGACTGGTTCTACCACGCGAAGAACGAGGTCGTGGCCCCGGACGAGGTGGTGAACCGGGTCAACGGCTACCGGTCCGCCTCGACCCGCTGGGTGGACACCGTCCCGTCCCCGTGACCTGACCGGGTACGGCCCGCGCCCCACCGGCGCGGGCCGTACCCCCCGGAAGCGGTCCGCAACGCCCTTTGCCGGGCAGCCGCCCGCGACGTTCTCGGGTCGTCCGCGCCGGTGAGCGGCAGGCCCGCGCCTCTGGGGCGGCCGGCCATGCCTCCGGTGCGGCGGCCGTCCCAGGTGAGCGGAGGCCGTGGCAGGAGGGGCACCATGCCGGTGGAGGCGGCGGGCTGATAGAACGGAGACGCCCCGCACCGCCCGGCCCGGAGGAGGTGGACCCCTTGCGGCAGCTCAGCGCCCTCGACGCGCAGTTCCTCGCCTTCGAGACCGACACCAACGTCGCCAACGTGGCCGGCCTGTCGATCCTGGAAGGGCCGATCAGCCGGGAGGAACTGCTGGGCCTGGTCGAGGAGCGGTCGGAGCTGGTCCCGCCGCTGCGGCAGCGCATCATGCGGGTGCCGTTCAACCTCGACCACCCCTACTGGGTGCAGGACGACACGCTCGACCTGGACTACCACGTGCGCGAGCTGGCCCTGCCCGCCCCCGGCAGCGACCGGCAGCTCGCCGCGCAGGTGGCCCGGCTGCACGCCCGGCGCCTGGACCGGCGGCACCCGTTGTGGGAGATGTACCTCATCCACGGCCTCAAGGGCGGCCGCACCGCGCTGTACACCAAGCTGCACCACGCCGCGATCGACGGCATGGGCGGGGCGGACGTGCTGGCCGCCTTCATGGACCTGGAGCCCAACCCCAGGCCCCGCCCCCGCCCGGCCCCGGCCGAGCCCGAGCTCGCGCCCGAGACGGCGCAGATGCTGCTCAGGACCGCCGCCCGGCTGGCCGCCAACCCGGCCCACCTGCTGAGGTTCCTCGCCGAGGCGGCGCCCTACCTGGACGAGATCCCGCTCATCTCCCGGATCCCCGGCGCGGGCACCGTGTCGCGGGTCACCCGCCGGCTGGCCCGCGAGCTCGGCATCAGCGACGGGCAGGTGGTCCCCGAACTACCCAAGCTGGTCGTGCCGCGCACGCCGTTCAACGGCCCGGTCTCCGCGCACCGCCGCTTCGCCTTCGTGGAACTGCCCCTCGACGAGGTGAAGAAGGTCAAGAACGCCTTCGGCGTCACGGTCAACGACGTCGTGATGACGCTGGCCGCCACGGCGGTGCGGCGCTGGCTGATCGCCCATGACGCGCTGCCGGAGGACCCGCTGGTCGCCGGCGTGCCGTTCTCGCTGCGCGGCGTCGAGGGCACCGAGCCGGGCAACCAGGTCACCCTCATGATCACCTCGCTGGACACGCACATCGACGACCCGCGCGAGCGGCTGTTCGCCGTGCGCGACTCCATGCAGCGCATCAAGGACCGCTTCAGCCTGTCACCGGCGCGCTGGCTGCGCCATCTGAGCGAGAGCATGCCCGCCGCCCTCACCGGCCTGGCCGAACGCGCCGCCTTCGGCCTGGCCGCGCAGACCTCGCCGCCGGTCAACCTGCTGATCTCCAACGTCCCCGGCCCGCAGATCCCGCTGTACATATGCGGGCGGCGTCTGCTCGCCCAGTACCCGGTCTCCGTGGTGACCGACGCCAGCGGCGGCCTCAACATCACCGCCCTGTCCTACAACGGCCAGGTAGCCATCGGCATCATCGCCGACCGCACCATGGTCCCCGACATCTGGAAACTCCCCACCCACCTCCGAGAATCCCTCGACGAACTCATGTCCCTCACCTGAAATCCCGCTGCGGCGGGCCGGCTCAGTTCTGGGTCGTCGGGCGGATGACGATCTCGCCGATCTCCACCTCGCGCGGCTGTTCGATGGCGAAGGCGACGGCGCGGGCGACGGCTTCCGGCGCGATGGCGTACTGGTTCATGTTGCGGAGGATCTCCTCACGGACCTCGGGGTCGTCGATGGAGCCGGGGAGTTCCGTACGCACGTAGCCCGGCGAGACCGCCGTCGTCCGCAGCACACCATCGGTCGACTCCTGCCGCAGCCCTTCCAGGAGGGTACGCACGGCGTTCTTGGTCGCGGCGTAGACCGCCATCGTGGGCGTGATCTTAAGCCCGGCGGTCGACACCGTGGTCACCAGGTGGCCCTGCCCCTGCTCGCGGAAGATCGGCAGCGCGGCGGCGATGCCGTACAGCACGCCGCGCAGGTTGACATCGATCATCGCCGACCAACCGGCCACGTCGAGGTCGGCCACGGGGCCGATCTTGCTGATGCCGGCGTTGCCCACCAGCACGTCGAGCCGCCCGAACTCCGTCACGGCCAGTCCGACGAGCCGTTCGAGGTCCGCGCGGTCGGTGACGTCCACGGGGCAGGTGACGGCGAGGCCGCCGCGGTCGCGGATCTGCCGGGCGATCTCGTTGAGCCGTTCCGTCCGCCGCGCGCCGAGCACGACGGCGGCGCCCCGCTCGGCGAGCAGGCGCGCGGTGGCCTCGCCGATCCCGCTGCTCGCCCCGGTGATGGCCACGACCTTGCCCTCGATGGCTGACATGGGATCTCCTCCACAGTAAAATGGACACGTGTCCGCTTGGGTCTGCTCCCACCGTACCGGACATGTGTCCACTTAGTTCGACCCGCCCTGCAGAGGACCGATGAACGAACCCCGCCGCCGAGCCGACGCCACCGAGAACCGCGTACGGATCCTCCAGGCCGCACGAGAGGTCATCGCGAACGCGGACGAGGTGAGGCTCAACGAGATCGCCAAGCGGGCGGGCGTCGGCCAGGGCACCCTCTACCGCCATTTCCCGACCCGTGAGGCCCTGCTCGCCGAGGTCTACCGCAACGACGTGGACGCCCTCGTGTCCGACGCGCCCGCACTGCTCGCCGAGCATGCGCCGCTGCCCGCTCTGGCCCGCTGGCTGGACCGGGTGGCCGAGTACGCGAAGGTCAAGCGCGGGGTGTTCGCGGCCGTCGAGGTGGGGGTGTGGCGGGATCTGTCCGCGCACAGCCTCGGCCCTATCGGGGAGGCGCTGACCCTGCTTCTCGACGCGGGCAAAGCCGATGACGTCATCCGCCCCGACGTGGACGCCCGCGACGTGATCCTCCTCATCGGCTACCTGACCCGCCTGGAGCCCGAGGAGTGGGACGCCCGCGCCCACCACCTCCTGGAGGTCATCCTCAACGGCCTGCGCCCTCACACCTGAACGGCTTCACCGCAAAGGTCCTGTCCGATCGCGGTGCGAGCGACCTCGATGCGAAGCCACGTCACAGGCCGGGTATGCAGGGTTCGGCGTCTTGTTTGACCTAGAGAGTGATGCGGTCGACGCGTACGGCGCGGTCGCCGGGGAGGACGATGGGGTCGGCCACTTCGACCACGCGGCCGCTCGCGAGCATCTGGCGGGTGATGGCGAACACCGGTATGCCGGAGCCGATGCCGAGCACCTCGGCTTCCTCGGGGGTCGGCATGCGGACCGCCGTCTCTTCCACGATGTCGTCGACGTCGATCCCGAGCGTACGCAACTGCGCGATGTTGCCGCCCGGCCAAGGCTCGTTGTCCGGGTTGGCGACCGGCGTCGCCTCGACATCGGACGCCAGGAGGCAGGTCCGGGAAATCTGCGAGGGGACGTCGGCGGCGTAGAACACAAAGCGGCGTTCCAGGACTCGGGCGCCTACTTCGACATTGAACAGGGTGGCCAGGCGCTCGTCGGCCGAGATCCAGCGGAACGCCTTGTCGAGCCGATACTGGGTCCACGTGATGCCCTGGTCCTGGGTGAAGCTCGTCCGTGGCACGGTCTGCGCGCCGGCGTCGGCCAGGTAACGCTCCATGGAGACGCGCCGAACCGGCGGCCGCTCGCGCACGAAGGTGCCCGACCCGCGACGGGATTCGACCAGGCCCTCATTGCGCAGCAGGTCCAGCGCACGCCTGATGAGGATCTCTGAGACGTCGTGCTCTTCGGCCAAGACGCGATGCGCGGGTAGGCGGGCGCCCGGCGCGAGGTCGCCGTTGCGTATCCGTTGACGCAGGTGATCAGCGATTCGCAGGTAGGCGTGCTCGGTCACATGCCGTCCTAGTTTCGAGATTGGCTTGACAGGAGCGTACACGGGCGGGCAACTTCGTATACGAGCTGTGCTGTCATGTATACGTTCTGTAGTCGGCTGGAGTGTCGATGACCGTCCCCTGCGATCCGACGCATCACGTCCGACCTGCTCACGCCTTGGGTGATGAGCGTGGTGCGCGCCTCGAGCCGATTTCGGCGACGCGCGAGAACGCCTGGAGTCTGGAGGCGGGTCCAGGGTCCGTGGCCCAAGCGCGGGCCCTCGTCCGAGATGCCGTGGTCGGGTGGGGTCTGTCCGAGCTCGCGGACGAGGCGGTGCTCATCGTCAGCGAGCTGTGCACCAACGCGGTCCGGCACGGTCGCCCTCCGGTCACCCTTGTGCTGCGCGCCTCTGGCCGGTGCCTCGGGGGAGAGGTCGCCGACCGCGGAGAGAGCTTCGCCATTCCTCGACCTCGGGCGAGTGACGAAGACGAGGCTGGCCGGGGGTTGCAGATCGTTGAGCACCTGACCGACGAATGGGGAGTGGATTCCGGCGTGCATGGCGTCGGCAAAGCCGTGTGGTGGAGGAAGTGTCGCTGATCGCGAACGGCCTGCACGCCGCGTTGCCCAAAGCGCCATGGTCTCCGATGGTGGGGGAGTCCCGCCGGCCCGCGAGAGGCCCTCGGTGAACTCGTGGCAACGGTCGTGCGGCTGACCTCCGCGAGACTGCCGGTTTGCTAAGAGGAACATGGTTCCGTATGTTGGGTAGCGGAACGTGGATCCGTTTGTTGGCGATGCCAGGACGGGTGCCCCGTGGTCTGGCCGTTTGTGGCCTTTCGTGTCGCCTTTTCAGGAGAAACACCCATGAACCAGCTCGATGGAGTCGTCATCTCGGTGCGTCCGGTGGTGCTGCCCGCCCCCGGCCGTGGGGAGGATCTGCAGGTGCGGGTGTCGGCCCCGGTGGCCGGCGGTGACCTGCCCGTCATCGTGTTCTCGCACGGGTTCGGCCAGTCGATGGACGGCTATGCTCCGCTGGTCGACTTCTGGGCCGCTCGCGGGTTCGTGGTCGTCCAGCCCACCCACCTCGACTCGCGGACGCTGGACCTCACGCCGGACGACCCTCGCCACCCGGAGATCTGGCGGTTCCGGGTGCGGGACCTGACGTGCGTCCTTGATCACCTGGACCTCGTCGAGGCCTCGGTCCCCGGCCTCGCGGGGCGGATCGACCGCGGCCGCATCGCGGTCGCCGGGCACTCCTGGGGCGCGCAGACGGCGAGCATGCTGCTGGGCGCGCGGGTCCTGGACGCCGAGGGCGTGCCCGGCGAGGACATGTCCGACCCCCGGATCAGGGCCGGTGTGCTGCTCGCCGTGCCGGGGACGGGCGGCGCCGACCTGACGCCGTTCGCCGCCGAGCACTTCTCCTTCATGAACCCGGACTTCACCCGGATGACACCGCCGGCCCTGGTGGTCGCGGGGGACAAGGACCAGTCCGCCCTGAGCGTCCGGGGCCCGGAGTGGTTCACCGACGCCTACTACCTGAGCCCGGGCGCCAAGAGCCTGCTCACCCTGTACGGGGCGGAGCACTCGCTGGGCGGAGTCGCCGGCCACGCCGTCACGGAGACGACGGACGAGAGCCCCGAACGGGTCGCGCTGATCCGGCGGCTCACGTCGGCCTTCCTGCGCAGCGCGCTCTACCCGGCGGACGACGGCTGGTCCGTGGCGAGCGCCGAGCCGGCGCGGAGCACCGATTCCGTGGGCCGTGTCGAATCCAAGTGACGTTCCGGGAAGCTCGCCGCCGTCGTCGGACGACGGGCAGCAGGCCTCCTGCCATCAGAGAGGATCCACGGCACCATGCCCAGTTTCGGGATCATGACCGCCCCCATGCAGGTCGGCTACCACGACGTCCTTCGGGTCTGGCGGGAGGCGGACGCCATTCCCGAGATCGAGCACGCGTGGTTGTTCGACCACCTCCTGCCGATCGCCGGCGAGCTGAACGGACCGGCGTACGAGGGCTGGACGCTGCTGTCGGCGCTCGCCGCCCAGACCCGGCGGCTGCGTCTCGGACTGCTCGTCACCAGCAACCGGTTCCGGCCGCCCGCGATGCTGGCCAAGATCGCCGCGACGGTCGACGTCGTCTCCGGCGGGCGGCTCGACTTCGGCATCGGCGCGGGCTCACGTCCGGACCACCCGCTGGCCCGCCGGGAGTACGAGGCGCACGGCCTGCCCTTCCACGACTTCGCCCACTCTGTGGGCAGCCTCGCCGAGGCGTGCACCGTCATCCGGCGGATGTGGACCGCGACCGAGCCGTTCGACTTCGACGGCGCCTATGTCCGGCTCACCGGCGCCTTCTGCAACCCCAAGCCGGTCCAGCGGCCCGGTCCGCCGATCGTGATCGGCGGACGCTCGTCCGCGACGCTGCGCGTGGCCGCCGAGCACGCCGACGTGTGGAACATCCCCGGCGGAGACGCCAGAGACATCGACGAGGTCGCCGGCCGCAGCGCCCTGCTGGACCGCTACTGCGCCGAGATCGGCCGCGACCCCGCCTCCATCACCCGGTCGATCCACCTGCCGGTCTCCTACGACCGGCCCGCGACGACTCGGGAGGCGATCGGCGAGGCGGTCGCCGCCGGCTTCCAGCACGTCGTCCTCGGCCTGTCCGCCCCTTACCCCGCCGGCGTCGCACGGTGGGTCGCCGACGAGCTCGTCAGAGCACGGTGAGCCGGAGGGACCGGTGAGCCGCCCATGGGGAGCGGGTCACTGCCCATCCTGGCCATTCCCGCGCCGCAGAGGCATCGGCGCGGGAACCGCCGGTGTGGTCAGGTCGTCCGGGGGGAGGACAGCAGTGCCATGCGGGCGGCGCCTATGAGGCCGGCGTCCCGGGCGAGGGCGGCGGGGGTGACGCGGAGGCGGCGGACGAAGTCGAGGCTGGTGCGTTCGGCGACGGCGCGGCTGAGCGGGGCGAACAGGACCTCGCCGGCCGCGGCGACGCCGCCGCCCACGACGACCTGGTCCAGGTCGCAGACCGTGGCGACCGCGACGATGGCGGTGGCCAGCGCCCCGGCCGCCCGGTCGAAGGCGGCCAGGGGTACGGCCTCACCCTGGCCCGCCGCCTGCGCCAGCTCGCGGGCGTCGGCGCCGCGCCAGCCGTTCTCGCGGGCCCAGCGCACCATCGACGGGCCGCTCGCGATCGTCTCGACGCAGCCGGTCCCGCCGCACGGGCAGGGCGCGCCGGCGGGGTCCACCACGATGTGCCCGATGTGTCCGGCGTTCCCGGTCGGCCCGGTGTAGGGGCGTCCGTCCAGCACCAGGCCGCCGCCGATGCCGGTGGAGACGACGATGCCGAGCATGGCCCTGGATTCGCGCCCCGCGCCGCGCCAGTGCTCGCCGGCGGCCGCCGCGACGGCGTCGCCGAACAGGTGGCACGGCGCCCCGGGCACGGCGTCGGAGACCCGGGCCAGCAGCGGGAAGTGCCGCCAGGCGGGGATGTTCACCGGGCTCACCGTGCCCGCCTGCGGGTCAAGCGGGCCGGCGGAGGCCACGCCCACGGCCACGGGCGGCACCTCGCCGGCGACCTCGCGCAGCAGCCCGATCAGGGCGTCGCTCACCACTCCGGGGTGGCCGGGCGGCGCGGCCGGGGTCGGCACCTCGCGGCCGCGCAGCACCGTCCCGTCCTTGCCGACCAGGGCCGCGGCCAGCTTGGTGCCGCCGATGTCGGCGGCCAGCACGTACGAAGTCATGGGCTCCTCGTCGTTCAGCAGGTCGGGCGAAGGGCGCCTGGCACGGGCCCGGAAGGCGAAGGACGGCACCGCCGGCCCGGCGCGACCGGCGCGGTGACGTCAAGCGATGAGTGTGTCACGGGGTCAGGAGCGCGCCCAGGCGGGGGGCGTAGGTGGCGTGGAAGACCAGGGAGGCGGCGCCGATCGCCGCGGCGTCGGCGGCGATGGGGGAGGTGACCACCTGTACCTGGTGCAGCCGCCGGGCCAGCGGCCGGGTGGCCACGGCGGCCGCGATGGCCTGGTGGTAGATGTGGCCGATGTCGTGCATGGCGGGTCCGCCGAGCACGAGCAGGTCGATGTCCAGCACGTTGACCAGGCTCACCGCGGCGGCGGCGAGCCGCTCGCCCACCTCGCGGATGACGCTCAGCGCGAGCGCATCGCCCGCCGCGGCGGCGGCGCAGATGGCGGCGTGGTCGGGGGCAGGGAGGACCGGAGACCCTTCACGATCCGCGACGGCCGGGGCGTGGGCGTTCTCACGAGCTGGGGCGGAGGCGTCGCCATGGGGCGGGGCAAGGCCGTTCTCAGGGGCGGCGCTCTCAGTGACCTCGGCAAGGATGCTCTGTTCGCCTTGGGCGAGGCGGGTGCGGACGGTGGCCTCGATGGCGCCGGGGCAGCATAAGGCCTCGATGCAGCCGCGGTTGCCGCAGTAGCAGTCGGGCCCGTCGGGCATCACCGTGATGTGGCCGAACTCGGCGGCGTTCAGCGAGCTGCCGCGGTAGATCTGGTTGTCCAGGAACAGGCCGCCGCCGATGCCGGTGCCGAGGTACAGGTAGGCGAAGCTCGGGGTCGAGCGGGCCGAGCCGGCCCACCGCTCGCCGATGGCGGCCGCCGCGGCGTCGTTGTCGAAGGTCACCGGGAAGCCGGTGTGCTCTTCCAGCAGCCGCCTGATGGGCACGTGGTCCCAGCCGGTCAGACGGGGCGGGAAGTTCATCACGCCGTCGGCGTCCAGCGGGCCCGGGCAGGCCAGGCCGATGCCGAGCACCTTGTCGTCGGGCACCCCCGCGCGGCTCAGCATGTCGCGGGCCGTGCGGGCCATCTGACGGATCACCGTGTCGGGCGCGAGGCCGGGGGGCACGGCCTCGCGCCGCATGGTGACCGGCTGACCGGCCAGGTCGGCGAGGACGTAGGACAGCTCGCCGGGGTCGAAGTGGATGCCGACGGCGTACCCGGCGCCCGGGTCCACCCGCAGGATGGTGCGCGGTTTGCCGCCGCTGGAGGGCAGCGAGCCGTCCTCGACGACCAGCCCGTCCTCCAGCAGCCTGCGCACGATGACCGAGACGGTCTGCGCGGTCAGCCCGCTGCGCTCGGCGATCTGGACGCGGCTGATGCCGTCGGAGACCTGGATCGCCTCCAGGACGACGGCGCGGTTGTAGCTGCCCACCCTCGGCAGGTTGGTGCCCATCTGCATGCGCTGCTCCTGGCGTCCTGGATCTCTTCCGGGCAATATCGCACAGACCGTTGACTTAGTAAATCAAAAAGATTTAACTACTCGTCACCCAGGGAAACACGGCCGAAACACGTGTCGACCGGACGCTCCTGGCGCGGGGATCGGGGTCCCGCGCCCGCGACCTCATGGTCGGCCGCCAGGCCGGAGAAGGAGTCCGATGAGACGAGCGATGGTTGCCTCGACACTGGCGGTCGTGGTCGCCGCCACGGCCGGTGCGTGCGGCGGCGGTGACAAGGCCGGCGGCCAGGGCGCGAACGGGGCCAAGGAGATCGAGGTCCTGTACAAGATGGAACCCACCTGGCCCTACATGGACAAGGTGCTCAAGCAGGCCAAGGCCGACTACGAGGCCGCGCACAAGGGCGTGACGATCAAGCTGACCGCGGTGCAGGGCAACAACGAGGTGTACTACACCAAGCTCGCCCTGCTGAACCGCTCGGCCGACTCCGCGCCCGACGTCTACCTGCACGACACCTTCCAGGTCAACGCCGACGTCGCCGCAGGGAAGCTGGCCCCGCTCGACGACTACCTGAAGTCGTGGCCCGACTGGAGCACCCAGTACTCCGAGGCGGTCCAGCAGGCCGCCAAGGGCCCCGACGGCAAGATCTACGGGGTGCCGATCAGCACCGACACCCGCGGCCTGTGGTACAGCAAGGACGTGTTCGCCAAGGCGGGCCTGCCGGTGCCGTGGGAGCCCAAGACCTGGGCGGACGTGCTGAGCGCGGCCCGCGCCATCAAGCAGAAGGCGCCGGAGGCGATCCCGTTCAGCATGTACTCGACCAAGCCGCACGGCGAGGCCGCCACGATGCAGGGCTTCGAGATGCTGCTCTACGGCACCCCCGGCGGCACCCTGTACGACGACACGCAGAAGAAGTGGGTGGCCACCGGCAAGGGCATCACCGACTCGCTCGGCTTCATCAACACGATCTACCGGGAGAACCTCGGCCCGAAGCAGGCCGACGCGTTCAGCACCAAGCTGTACGACAAGGTCACCATGGAGTGGTTCCCGAACGCCAAGCTCGGCATCGACCTGGACGGCGCGTGGGTGTCCTCGGCGTGGAAGCCGACCGGCAGCAAGCCGTGGCCGCAGTGGACCGAGAAGATCGGCTGGACGCCCATGCCGACGCAGAACGGCGAGGCCCCCGGCGCGGTGAGCATGTCCGGCGGCTGGGTCATGGCGATGAGCTCCTACGCCAAGGAGAAGAAGGACGCCTTCGACTTCATCAGCGTGGTGACCGACAAGAAGAACACGCTGACCTACTCGGTGGGCTCCGGTGACCTCGCCCCCCGCAAGGACGTCGCCGCCGACCCCTCCTACACGGCCGGCAACCCCGCGGTGAAGTTCTGGACCGATCTCGCCTCCGTCACCCACTACCGCCCGGCGTACGAGGTGTACCCGAAGGTCTCGGCCGAGGTTCAGAAGGCCATGGAGGCCATGACCACCGGCTCCAAGACCCCGGAGGCCGCGGCCAAGGAGTACGCCGACGCGCTGCCCGCCGTCGTCGGCGGACCCGACAAGGTGCTCGCCGGCTCATGACCGCCGCCACCGTGACCTCGTCACGGCCGCCCGGCTCCCTCGAACGGAGGGAGCCGGACCGGCCGGCCGGCGGGAACCTTCGCCGGCTGCTCCCGCTGCTGCCCGCGCTGCTGCTGCTGGTGGTCTTCATGGCCGGGCCCATCCTGTGGAGCGTCTACATCGCCTTCACCAACGAGACGCTGACCGGCGCCGCGTCGGTGAACTCGCGGTTCGTCGGCTTCGCCAACTTCGTGAAGATGTTCGGCGACGAGGACTTCCGCAACTCCTTCCTGCTCACCTTCATCTTCGTGATCGGCTCGGCCGTCGTCGGGCAGAACACCCTCGGCCTGATCATCGCGCTGCTCCAGCGGGGGCGCGGCCGGGCCGTGCGCAGCGTGGTGAACGGCGTGGTGATCGCGGCCTGGGTGGTGCCCGAGGTGGTCGCCGCGGCGTGCTGGTACTCCTTCCTGTCGGAGGAGGGCACGCTGAACGAGCTGCTCGGCGTCCTCGGGCTCTCGCAGGACTGGCTGTTCACGGCGCCGATGATCGCGATCATCCTGGCCAACATCTGGCGGGGCACGGCGTTCTCGATGCTGGTGTACTCCGCGGCGCTGTCGGACGTCCCCGCCGACCTGCTGGAGGCCGCCGCGGTGGACGGGGCGAGCAACTGGAGCAGGCTGGTGCACATCACCCTGCCGCTGATCCGCCGCTCGATCATGTCCAACCTCATGCTCATCACGCTGCAGACGCTGGCGAGCTTCGGCCTGATCTACGCCCTCACGGGCGGCGGACCGGGGACGGCCAGCCAGACGACGCCGCTGTACATGTACGAGCAGGCCTTCCGCTACTTCGAGATCGGGTACGGCAGCGCGATGGCCCTGGTCATGCTCGTCATCGGCGCGGTGTTCTCCCTGGTGTACCTGCGCCTGATCAAGGCGGACGCGTGATGGCGCCCCGCGTGTTCGATCAGGACCCTAGGGTGATCGTCGGCAGCGCCCACGAGCGGGACCGCCGGATGCCGGCCGCCCGCGCGTTGCCCGTCGCCGGCACGCGAGCCGGGGAGGCGCGCCCATGACCCGCGTGGCCGCCCGCACCGCGGCGCTGCTGTCGCTCCTGGTGATCACCCTCGCCTTCGTCGGCCCGTTCCTGTGGGTGCTGCTCGCCTCGGTGCAGCCGGAGGCGAACCTCACCGCCGAGCCGAGCCTGGAGTTCTCGCTGCGGAACTTCTCCGAGGTGCTGACCTGGGAGACCATCTACCTGCCGGTGCTCAACTCGATCGTCATCTCCGGCGCCACCGCGCTGCTGACCGTGCTGGTCTCGGGCCTGGCGGCCTATCCGCTCTCGCGGTACAAGCTGCGCTTCAAGCGGCACTTCATGCTGACGCTGCTGTTCACCACCGGCCTGCCGGTCACGGCGATCATGGTCCCGGTGTACAGCATGTTCTTCCGGTTCAACCTGTACGGGTCGGTCCCCGCCATGGTGCTGTTCCTGACGGCCAGCGCGCTGCCGTTCGCCATCTGGATGATGAAGAACTTCATGGACAGCGTGCCGATCAGCCTGGAGGAGGCCGCCTGGGTCGACGGGGCCGGGTGGGTGCAGTCGCTCGCCCGCGTCGTCGGGCCTCTCATGGCCCCCGGCGTCGCGGTCGTGGCGATCTTCGTGTTCGTCGGCCAGTGGGGGAACTTCTTCGTTCCCTTCGTCCTGCTGGACACCCCGGAGAAGCAGCCGGCGGCCGTGACGATCTACACCTTCTTCTCGCAGTACGGCCAGGTCGCCTACGGGCAGCTCGCCGCGTTCTCGATCATCTACACCGCTCCGGCCGTCGTCCTCTACGTCGCCGTGAACAAGTATCTCGCCGGTTCGTTCAGCTTCGCCGGATCAGTGAAGGGTTGACCCTTGCGTATCACCAGCGTCGAATCCACCGAGCTCTTCGTCGAGGCCGGACAGGTCGTCCGCGTCCACGTCGACGGACCACCGGGTGAGATCGAGGTCCGCGTCACCGGGCCCGGCGTCGCCGGCGGCGCCCGCACGGCGGGCCGTCCGGCCGAGGTGGCGGTGTCCGCGGACGCCGCGCCCGGCACGCGCGTCCCGATCGAGGTCACGGTCTCCGGCGCGGCCGGCGATGTCGCGGCCGGTGATTTTGCGGACGGTGACGTCCTCGCCGGGGACGGGCCCGGCGGGGGCGCCGTCGCGACGGGCGAGCTGGTGGTGGCCGAGTCCGGCTGGACGGTGTGGATGGTGCCGCACTTCCACTATGACCCGGTCTGGTGGAACACCCAGGCCGCCTACACCACCTCCTGGGACCAGGCGGGCCCGGTCTCCCAGGAGTTCCGGTGGGACGGGCAGAAGGCCGGGTTCGACCTGATGCGCGAGTACCTGGACACCGCGCGCCGCGACCCGGACTTCAAGTTCGTGCTGGCCGAGGTCGACTACCTCAAGCCCTACTGGGACGCCCACCCCGAGGACCGCGGGCACCTGCGCCGGCTGCTCGCCGAGGGCCGCGTCGAGCTGATGGGCGGAACCTACAACGAGCCCAACACCAACCTCACCTCGGCCGAGTCGACGATCCGCAACATCGTCTACGGCGTGGGCTTCCAGCGCGACGTCGTCGGAGGTGACCCGGCCACGGCCTGGCAGCTCGACGTGTTCGGCCACGACCCGCAGTTCCCCGGCCTGATCGCCGAGGCCGGGCTCACCTCCAGCTCCTGGGCGCGCGGGCCGTACCACCAGTGGGGGCCGATGCTCACCGGCCGCGACCGCGAGCGCGACGGCTGGGGTGACCCGGACACCATGCAGTTCCCCGCCGAGTTCGAGTGGGTGTCGCCGTCCGGCAAGGGCGTGCTCACCCATTACATGCCCGCGCACTACAGCGCCGGGTGGTGGATGGACTCGGCCGCCGACCTCGCCGCCGCCGAGGAGGCGGTGTACGAGCTGTTCGTCCGGTTGAGGAAGGTCGCGGCCACGCGGAACCTGCTGCTGCCCATCGGCAGCGACTACACCCCGCCCAACAAGTGGGTGACCGCGATCCACCGCGACTGGAACGCCCGATATGTCTCGCCGAGGTTCGTCGTCGGGCTGCCCAAGGAGTTCTTCGCCGCCGTCCGCGACTCGCTGACCGAGGTCTCGCCGCAGACCCGGGACATGAACCCGGTCTACACCGGCAAGGACGTCTCCTTCATCGACACCAAGCAGGCCCAGCGCGCGGCCGAGTCGCTGGTCGGCGACGCCGAGAAGTTCGCCACGCTCGCCGCCGCGACCACCGGGGCCCGCTACCCGCACGCCGCCCTGGACAAGGCGTGGCGGCAGCTCGTCTACGGCGCCCACCATGACGCGATCACCGGCTCGGAGTCCGACCAGGTGTACCTGGACCTGCTCACCGGCTGGCGCGAGGCCCACGACCTGGGCCGCGACGTGCTCGCCGCCTCGCTCGGCGAGCTGACCGCCCGCGTGGACACCCGCGGCGAGGGCACGGCCGTGGTCGTGTGGAATCCCTCGTCCTGGCCGCGCACCGACCTGGTCCGCGTACGGCTCGCGCTGCCCGCGCCGGGCGCGCACGGCGTCCGCGTCACCGACCCCGAGACCGGTGAGCTGCCGGTCCTGCTGGAGAACCCCGAGCGGCACGAGGACGGCAGCCTGCTGGCCGTCGACGTCGTCGTGCTCGTCCGCGACGTGCCCTCACTCGGCTGCCGTACCCTGCGGGCAGAGCCTGTCGCCGAGGCCGCCCCGGCCGGCTGGGCCGCCCGCGAGGGCGCCGCCATCGCCAACGGCTTCCACCTGGTCGAGGTGGACCCGGCTCGCGGCGGCTGCGTGTCGCGGCTCTACGACGTCGCCCGCGACCGCGAGCTGCTCCAGCCCGGCAGGGTCGGCAACGAGCTGGTCGTCCACGACGAGTACTCCGCGCATCCCGAGTTCCACGAGGGCCCCTGGCACCTGGTGCCCAAGGGCACCGCCACCGGCTCGGCCGAAAGTCCGGCGACGTCGGTCCTCGTCGAGACGTGCGCCCTGGCCGAGCGCGTCACCGTCACCGGCCGCGTGGGCCCCGCCGCCTACACCCAGGTGATCACCCTGTGGCACGGCCTGGACCGCGTCGACTGCGTCACCCACCTGGACGAGTGGGAGGGCGCCGACCAGCTCGTCCGGCTGCGCTGGCCCGCCCGCGTGCCCGGCGCGCTGCCGGTCAGCGAGGTCGGCGACGCCGTGGTCGGCCGCGGCTTCGGCCTCATCGACGTCGACTCCGGCGAGCACCCCTGGACGCTGGACAACCCCGCGGGCGGCTGGTTCGCGCTGTCCTCCACCGCCCGGGTCGCGCTGCGCGGCGAGGACGGCGCCATGGTCGGCGAGCGGGCCATCGGCATCGCCGAGATCATCGGCGGTGAGCCGCGCGAGGTGGCCGTGGCGCTGGTCCGCAAGGGCGTCACCGCCACCTGCTCCCGTGCCACCGGCCCCCGCTACGGCGACCTCGGCGTCGATTCCAACCTTCCCGACGTCCGCGTCGCGCTCGGCACACCGGAGGAGAACCCGTTCGTCGCGCGGGTTCTGGAGGCCGCCGCCCCCGGGTACGCCGAGTTGCTGCGCCGGCGGCTGGCCGCCGGCGGGCGGGCGCGCGTCTGGGTCCCCGCGGCCGAGCCGCTGGAGAAGGTCTGGGTGCCGAGCGCCGACCTCACCGGCCCGCGCGCGCTCCCGGTGCTCATCGTCGCCGGCGACGGCGCGGCCGAGGAGCTCGCCGCCGACCTGGACGACGCGGTCATCGAGGTCACCCAGCCCGCCGAGCTGACCGTCCTCACCGAGCCGGCGCTGGACGACTACACCATCGGCGTGGTCAACCGCGGCATCCCCGGCTTCGCCGTCGACGCGAGCGGCGCGCTGCACCTGTCGCTGCTGCGCTCGTGCACCGGCTGGCCGTCCGGGGTGTGGATCGACCCGCCGCGGCGCACCGCCCCCGACGGGACGAACTTCCAGCTCCAGCACTGGACGCACTCCTTCGAGTACTCGCTGGTCACCGGGGCGGGCGACTGGCGCAGGGCAGGGCTGGTCGGCCGGGGCCACGACGTCAACCATCCGCTGGCCGCCCTCCCCGCCCCCGCGCACGACGGCGAACTGCCCGCGACGACGTCGCTGCTGTCGGTCGAGCCGGCCGGCAAGGTCGTGCTCGCGGCCCTGAAGGCGGCCGGCAACCCGCTGGCCTCCGGACGCCCGGCGGGCGGGCGGCCCGAGGGCGTCACCCTGCGCCTGTACGAGGCGGAGGGCGACCACGTCACCGCGCGCGTGACCACCGCCCTGCCCCTGGCGGACGTCCACCGCGCCGACCTGCTCGAACGTCCTTCGGCCGAGCTGGACCCGGCCGCCTTCCCTCTGGCGCCGATGGAGATCGCCACCCTCACCGCCCCGCTCGCCGCGGGAGACGCCGCCGGGAAGGCCGCCGGGGGGCCGGGCGTCGCGCTCGGGCCGGAGGCGGAGCCGTACCAGCCCGTCTACACCCGCTACTGGCTCGACAACACCGGCCCCGCGCCGGTCGGCAACGTGCCCGTGGCGGTCCACCTCGCCGCGGCCGGGGCGGCGGTCGCGGGGCCGGTCGAGCTGGAGGTGTCGGTCGCCTCGGGGCTGACCGAGGGCGAGGCGTCCGGCGTCGTCACCCTCGTCGCCCCCGAAGGGTGGGCCTGCGAGCCGGCCGAGCGGCCGTACGCGCTGCCGCCCGGCGGGCACGCCGCCTTCACCGTGCGGGTGTCGCCTCCGGGCGACGCCGAGCCGGGCGAGTACTGGCTGCGCGCCCGCGTCGCCCACGGCGGGCAGGAGTACCAGGACGTGGCCCGGCTGCGCGTCGGCGAGGCCGAGGACGCCGCGCTCGAGGTGACGCTGGAGACGCCGGTCGTGCGGCTGGTCCCCGGCGGCGCCGGCGCGGCCGAGGTGGTCGTGCGCTCCGCGGCCCGGACGGAGGTGTCGGCGCGGGCCCAGCTCATCAGCCCCTGGCACACCTTCGAGCTGGTCCCCGAGTGGAACACCGGCGTGGTCGTCCCCGCCCGCGGCGAGGCGCGGGTCCGCTTCGACCTCCAAGCCCCGCCCGGCGCGCGCCCCGGCCACTGGTGGGCCGTCGTCAAGATCGCCTGCGCCGGCCGGCTCCACTACACCGAGGCCGTGCGCGTCGAGGTCGAGGCGTAGTGGGCGGCGCCGGCACGGCCCACGCGGCGACGGTCGCCGCGCGGGTGGGGGAGCGGGTCGTCCCGGTCGCGCACGTCGACGCGCGCGAGGCCGAACTGCGCGCGGGGCCGCTGGCCTCGCGCCTGCCGCGCCCGCACGGCGCCGAGGGACGCAACCTGCGCCGCTGGCTGGTCCAGGTGCTGGTCACCGAGGCGCTGATCGAGCAGGAGGCCGCCGCGCTCGGCGTTGCCGAGGCCGGCGACGGCCCGGGGACCCGGTCCGCGCCCGCGCCCGCGCTGACGCTGTCGGCCGCGCTGCGCACCGGGGGCGTGGTCGCGGCCGTGACGGTCGCGATGCCGCTCGCGCGGGCGCTGCGCGACGCGGTCACCGCCGGGGTACGGGCGCCGGAGGAGGAGGTCCGCGGCTACTACGAGCGCAACCTCGACCGCTTCACCGTCCCCGAGACGCGCCACGTCAGCCGGGTGGAGGGCGGGCGCGTGTCGCCGTTCGGCCCGGTGCGGCGCGGCGAGCTGGCGGGGCCGCTGGAGCTCGCGATCTTCTCCGCGCGGGAGGGCGAGACCGTCGGCCCGGTCGACGGTCCCGGCGGGCCGTGGACGCTGCGGGTGGACCGCGTCGAGCCGGGCGGGCGGCGGCCGTACGGGGCGGTCAGGCGGGCCCTCGCGGCCGAGCTGACCGCGGTCGCGGCCGAGCGGTTCTTCGCCGAATGGCTGGAGCGCCGTTACGCGGAGAAGGTCCGCCTGCACCCCGGCTACGAGCACCCCGCAGACCCCCGCCACCCCGACGCCACCCACCACCACTGACGGTGGGTCGGTCAGGACGGTGGGTCGGTCAGGACGGTGGGTCGGTCAGGGCGATGGGTCGGTCAGGACGGTGGGTCGGTCAGGGCGATGGGTCGGTCAGGACGGTGGCGCGGAAGTCCTCGCGGGCGTTCGAACGCGGGAACGGCCGATCGGGCACCGGGACGCCGAGGAACGCGCACAGCGGCTCCCAGCCCTGCTCCACGCGGAAGTCCAGCAGGCGTCCGGCGGGCACCGTGCGCCGGACGTCCTCGTTGTGCCGCTCGTAACACCCGATGACGTGGTCGCGGTCGTCGATGCGCCCCTCGAAGGAGCGGCCGATCAGGCCGGCCTCCCGGAAGTCGGCGAGCTGGTCGGCCGCCTCGAACGCGCGGAACCGCTCGGCCGTCTCGGGGAAGGCCCCGTTGATGGCCGCGAACACGGTGGTGCGCATCGACTCGTACCAGTCGCCGGCGTCCCTGGTGGTGAGAATCACCTTGGCCCGCGGGTACGCCTCGGCCAGCTCGCGCCAGAACGTCACGCCCGGCCAGTCGGCGGTGGCCGCGTACCCCTCCAGCGGCACGCGCCAGGCCCCGGGCCGGCCGTGCGCCGCCGCGGCCCAGTGACGCAGGTGCTCAGGGTGGGCGAACACCTCGGTGAAGTGGTAGCACGGCCCGAAGCCGAGCGCGCACAGCGCCGTTCTCAGCGTCATTGTGCCCGTCCGGCCGAAACCGGCGCCGATGACTCGCAACATGGAAACCCCCCGATCACGACAGCAGAGCCCGGAGCCTTCCGGCAAGCCGAGCGCGCCGGTCATAGCGTGTCTTGGAGGGATAGCGAATGATGTGACCGTTTCTTGGGGGGGCGGCGGGCTGGATCATGGATTCGAGGGGTCGTACAGTTCCGGCATGATGTCTACCCGCTTTGCGGTGTCTGGGATGGTATGCACCATCGATCACCTGGCGTCCGGGGCGGGGCTGGCCGCGCTCGACCGGGGCGGCTCGGCGGCGGACGCCGCGATCGCGGCCAACGCCGTGCTCGCCGTCACGGCCCCGCACGCCTGCGGGCTCGGCGGCGACCTGTTCGCCCTCGTCCACGACGGCGACGGCGCGCCCGAGGCGCTGAACGCCTCCGGCCGCGCCGGGTCGGGCGCCGACCCCGTGCGGCTGCGCGCCGAGGGGCATGACCGGATGCCGTTCCAGCACGACATCCGATCGGTCCCGGTGCCCGGCTGCGCCGACGGCTGGCTCGCCCTGCACGCCCGCTACGGGCGGCTGCCGTTCGCCGACCTGCTCGCTCCCGCCGCCCGGTACGCCGAGGAGGGCTTCCCCGCATCGCCGGCGCTCGCCCCGGCGGCGGGCGTGCTGCCGGGCGTCGGCGGCCCGCTGGAGCCGGGCGACCTGGTCCGGCGGCCCGGCGTCGCCCGGGCGCTGCGGGCGCTGGCCGACGGCGGGCGGGACGGCTTCTACCTCGGCGAGTTCGGCCGGGGTCTGCTCGCCCTCGGCCGCGACGGCGCGGTGGGCGGGTCGGCCGCGGGGGAGTACACCGAGGACGATCTGGCCCGGGTGAACGCCGGCTGGGTGGAGCCGCTGCGCGCCCGGGCCTACGGGCACGACGTGTGGACCGTCCCGCCGAACTCCCAGGGCTATCTGGTGCTGCTGGCGCTGGCCATCGCCGACGGGCTCGACCTGCCCGCCGACCCGGCCGACCCCCTGTGGGCCCACCTGCTCGCCGAGGCGGCCAGGGCCGCCGGGCACGACCGTCCCGACGTGCTGTTCGAGGGCGCGCCGATGGAGGAGGTGCTGGCCTCGGCGGACGCGCGGCGCGCGGGCATCGACTCCGGCCGCCGGGCGCGGCTGCGCGACCTGGTCGCGCCGGGCGACACCACCTATCTGTGCGCCGTGGACGCCGACGGCATGGGCGTCTCGCTCATCCAGTCGAACGCCGCGGGCTTCGGCAGCATGCTCTTCGAGCCGGCGACCGGGATCAACCTGCACAACCGGGGCCTCGGCTTCTCCCTGGTCCCCGGCCACCCGGCCGAGTACGGTCCCGGGCGCCGCCCGCCGCACACCCTCGCCCCCGTCCTGGTCACCCGGCCGGACGGCTCGTTGCGCACCGTCGCGGGGACGATGGGAGGCGACTCTCAGCCGCAGATCCTGCTGCAGGTGCTCACCCGCCTGCTGGCCGCCGGGCAGGCGCCCGGAGAGGCCGTCGCCGCCCCTCGGTGGCGGCTCGGGCCCGGCCTCACCGGCTTCGACGCCTGGAGCGCGCCGGACGAGGCGTCCCTGGACGTCGAGGAGGGCGGGCCCTGGTCGCGGGGGCTGCGCGAGCGCGGTCACGAGGTGCGGCCGCTGCCCTACGGCGGGTCCTTCGGGCACGCGCACCTGATCGACGTGCGCCCGGACGGTGTGCTCGCCGGCGCCGCCGACCCTCGCGCCCTCATCTCCAGCGTCGCCGCCCGCTGAAGGCATGCCGGTCACCGCCGTCCGCTGAGCGCGGCGCGATCGCCGCCGCCCGCTGACGGCATCGCAGTGCCCGGCGTCGGCTGACCGGCATCGGGGTCGCCCGCCGGGCCCCGGGACGGCGCGGAGGGCGGCCACGCCGCGCCGCCCCCGGCGGCGGAGGCTCGCGGAAGCGTCCGAGAATTTCTCGGCCGGCGGGGAATGACCGATGGCGGATCGCGGTTACATGAATCGTGACCGGTGTGTCCGGTGTCCCCGGGCCTCACCTATTGCCTTCGCGGATTACCGTTCGGCTGGAGCCGCGTTGAGCCTTTCGCCGAGAGGCGACCCGCACACCGGTTCGCATTCGTGAGAAGACCCCGCCGGGCGACCGGCGGGGTCTTCTTCGTCTCGCCGGTCCTCCCGAAGGCCCCGGGTCAGCCCAGCGACACCAGGCGGGCGCCGCCGTCGGCCTCGATCACGGTGCCGGTGATGTTGCGGTTGGTGGCCGCCAGCACGACGGCCTCGGCCACGTCGTCGGCCGTGGCGATCCGTCCGGTCGGCAGCGCCCGCGCGGACTGCGCGAAGTAGGCCTCCCGCGCGTCGTCGGGCAGGGCGCTCCACCAGGGGGTGTCGACCAGTCCGGGCGAGACCGCGTTGACCCGGATCGGCGCCAGCTCCACGGCCAGCGGCTTGACCAGGGCCTCGACGGCCCCGTTGACGGCGGCGAGGCCCGCGGTGCCCGGGATGGCGGCGCGGGCCGAGATCGCGCCGATCAGGGTGATCGACCCGGTGGGCGCCAGGCGGGGCAGGACGGCCTGCACCGTGGTGAGGTGCCCGAAGAGCTTGGCGTCGAAGGCCCGGCGCAGCGCCGGCAGGTCCAGCTCGGCGATCGGCCCGGCCCCCTCGCCGCCGCTGAGGCTCACGACCAGCCAGTCGATGGCGCCGACGGCCTCGGCCACGGCGCCGATCTCGCCCGCGTCGCCGCCGTCGGCGCGGTGGCGGACCAGCTCGGGATCGCTCGCCGCGACCGCGTCCAGCCTCGCCTTGTCGCGCCCGGCGACGTGCACCCGGGCGCCCATGGCGCGCAGCCGCCGGGCGGTGGCCAGGCCGATGCCCGACGTGCCGCCGACGACCAGCGCGGTGTGCTCGCTCATGATGACCCCTTATTTCGAACCGTTGCGTCTCGTTATCTACGCTAACATCGGTTCACGATGAACGACAATCCCGGTCCCGACCACGCCGCAGGCCGCGCCAGGCCGGGTCGCAAGCGCAGCGAGGACAGCCGGCGCGCGATCCTGGCGGCCGCGTTCCAGATCTTCACTGAGGCCGGGTACGCCGGCCTGACCGTCGAGGGCATCGCCGCGCGGGCCGGCTGCGGCAAGCAGACGATCTACCGCTGGTGGAAGACCAAGGCCGACGTGCTGTTCGACGCCCTCGCCCAGAAAAGCGAACTGCACATCCCGCTCACCGACACCGGCACCTACGAGGGCGACCTGCGGGCCTTTCTCGCCGCGACCTTCGCCCTGGGCGACACGCCGCAGGTCAGGGACATGCTGTGCGCTCTGATGGCCGAGGCGCAGATCGACCCGGAGTTCGGCGAGCGGTTCCGCACCGCGTTCCTCCAGCGCCGCCGCGACGCGCTCGGCGTCGTGCTCGGCCGCGCCCGCGCCCGCGGCGAGCCCGGCCCGGTGCCGGGGCTGTCGACGAGCACGATCATGGACATCGTCTTCGGGACGCTCTGGTACCGCGTTTTGGCCACCCGCGAGCCGCTCGACCAGGCGCTCGTCGAGGAACTGCTCGCCGTACTCGCGCCTTCACGCGACTGAGAGACGCACGTCGAGGCGTGCGGCGCGGAGGATGCCGGCCTCGGATCGATGCGGGTCGGGACTCGTCCGGTGGTGGTGACCGGTGTCCGCGCCGCGTTTGGCCTGGCCGGTGGTGCTGGGTAGCGTGGAGGCCGACGCCGCACCAGCGGCGTCCCGGACGAGGGCGTGTCGTACCCGGACTGCGAAGACGACCGTGTCGAAGGGCTCGGTCATCATGTCGTGGTTGGTGCTGGTCGTCTCAGGTGTGCTGGAAGCGGTGTGGGCCGTGGCGCTCGGCAGGTCCGCCGGCTTCACCCGTCCGCTCCCCTCGTCGGTCTTCGCCGTCGCCCTGGTGCTCAGCATGATCGGCTTGGGCTACGCGCTGCGCACCGTTCCGGTCGGCACCGGCTACGCGATCTGGGTGGGCATCGGCGCCGCGGGTACGGCGATCTTCGGGATGCTCTTCCTCGGTGAGCCGGCGAACGGGATGCGGGTGCTGTCCTTGCTGCTCGTGCTCGCCGGGGTCGTCGGTCTCAAGCTCTTCCACTGACGAGCCGGGGTGTGCGCCCGATGATCTCCACCGGCGCCGCGAACGGCGCCGGGACCGCTCAGGGCCGGAAGCCGTCGATCGCCAGTTCGAGGAGGCGGCCGGCCCGGGCGGCCCCATCCGGGGTGTCGGGGGTGCGCCACAGGCAGCTCAGGAGCAGGAGAACGTCGTCGGGATCGAGGCCCGGGCGGACCTCGCCGGCGCGTTCGCACGCGACGAGCAGGCGCCCGATGGCGGCGGCGACGGGGGCGTGCGTCTCGCCGATGGCCTTCTGCGCGGCGTCGCTGTGCAGCGCGTCGCCGAGGCCGTGCTTGACGCGGACGTAGGTGGTCAGGGTGGTGAACCAGTGCCGCAACGCGTCCAGCGGCGCGCGGGTCGCCAGGATCTCCGGCACGGACCGGATGAGGCGGTCC
Organism: Sphaerisporangium sp. NPDC005288; assembly: GCF_040607475.1. Lineage (NCBI taxonomy): Bacteria > Bacillati > Actinomycetota > Actinomycetes > Streptosporangiales > Streptosporangiaceae > Sphaerisporangium > Sphaerisporangium sp. NPDC005288. Next base: position 77,423 of record NZ_JBEXGT010000033.1, read on the forward strand.
ACGTCGTGCTGGTAGACCGCGAGGATCAGCGCCTCACGGGTCGGGAAGTGCCGGTAGAGCGTGCCCGGGCCGATGCCCGCCCGCTTGGCGATCGAGTTGAGCGAGGCGTCGGGGGACTCGGTGAGCGCGTCGTGGGCGACCTTGAGGATCACCTCCCGGTTCTTCAACGCGTCGGAGCGCTGTGGCGCGGCGTCGGGCATGGGTTCTCCTGGCGTGCGGGGGCCGGCGGATTGCAATACGGAGAGTTCTCCGTTAACGTCGCCGGAGTCAGGCGGAGAGTTCTCCGTTTGTTCTCGTTCCCTATTGTAGGAGCTCCCCCGTGCGTTACATCAAGCTCGGCCGCACCGGCCTGGACGTCTCCCCGGTCGCCATCGGCGCCATGACCTACGGCCAGCCCGACCGCGGTCACCCCGTCTGGTCGCTCGACGAGGAGGCCGCCCGCCCTCTGATCCGGCACGCGCTGGAGGCGGGCGTCAACTTCTTCGACACCGCCAACATGTACTCCTACGGCTCGAGCGAGGAGATCCTCGGCCGCGCCCTGAAGGACTACGCCGACCGCGACGACGTCGTCATCACCACCAAGGTCCGCCACGTCATGCGCCCCGGCCGCCCCAACGGCGGCGGCCTGTCCCGCAAGGCGATCATGACCGAGATCGAGAACAGCCTGCGCCGCCTGGGCACCGATCACGTCGACGTCTACATGATCCACCGCCTCGACGGCGAAACACCCCTGGAAGAGACCCTGGAGGCCCTGCACGACGTCGTGAAGTCCGGCAAGGCCCGCTACCTCGGCGCCTCCTCCATGCACGCCTGGCAGTTCGCCAAGGCCCTCCACCTCCAGGAGCGCCACGGCTGGGCCCGGTTCGTCACCATGCAGAACCACTACAACCTCCTCGCCCGGGAGGAGGAACGGGAAATGCTCCCGCTGTGCGCCGACGAGGGGGTCGCCACCATGGTGTGGAGCCCTCTGGCCCGCGGCCGGCTCGCGCGCCCCGCCGACCAGGCGCACACCACCGACCGCGCCGCCACCGACGGCTCCTACGCCGACATGCTCTACACCAAGGCCAACGCCGACAGCGACCGGCGGATCCTCGACGAGGTCGGCGTCATCGCCGATGCCCGCGGCGTCACCCGTGCCCAGGTCGCCCTCGCCTGGCTGCGCCGCAACCCCGTCGTCGCGGCCCCCGTCGTCGGCGCCCGTACCATCGGGCAGATCGACGACGCCGTCGCCTCCCTCGACCTGGACCTCACCGACGAGGAGGCCCGCCGTCTGGAATCCCCCTACACCCCCCGCTCCGACCTCCAGGGCGTCTCCGACGCGCGCGAACTCGAACGCATCAAGGCCCGCACCCCCGGCTTCGCCAACCTCTGAAGTACGCCGAGGCCCGTGAAACGGGGCGCTTCTGACGGTTCGAAGGTGGCGGAGCCGGAGCGTGGCGGGACGCGGCCGATGGTGTTGCCGCGGCGTGGCGGCTCTCAGGCGGAAGCCCGGGCCGGTCGTCTCCGAGAGGACGATCAGGACCCGTTGCCCGGGGCCTCGCTGTCGAGGTGGCTCATCTGGGCCGTGGCGTACCGGTCGCCGGCGGCGGCTCCGGCGGGGACGGCCCGCTCGATGTCCGCGAGATCCTGCGGGGTCAGCGCCAGGTCGGAGGCGGCCAGCGACTCCGCCAGCCGGTCGCGGCGGCGGGCGCCGACGAGCGGGATGATGTCCTCGCCCTGGGCGGCGACCCAGGCCAGGGCGAGCTGCGCGACGCTGGCCCCCTTGGCCTCGGCGACGCGGCGCAGCGCCTCCACCAGGTCGAGGTTGCGCTGGAGGTTCTCCTGCTGGAAGCGCGGGCTCATGCCGCGGAAGTCGCCCGCGCCGAGCGCCCGGCCGGGGCTCCAGTGCCCGCTCAGCAGCCCCCTGGACAGCACGCCGTAGGCGGTGACGCCGATGCCGAGCTCGCGCGCGGCCGGCAGGATGTCCCGTTCGATGCCCCGCGACAGCAGGGAGTACTCGATCTGCAGGTCGGAGATCGGGTGTACGGCATGGGCGCGCCGCAGGGTCTCGGCGCCCACCTCCGACAGGCCGATGTGCCGCACATGACCCGCCTTCACCATCTCGGCGATGGCTCCGACCGTCTCCTCGACGGGGACGCTCGGGTCGAGCCGGGCGGGACGGTAGACGTCGACGTGGTCGGTGCCGAGGCGGCGCAGGGTGTAGGCCAGGAAGTTCTTCACGGCCTGCGGGCGGCCGTCGTTGCCGCCCCAGCCGCCGTCGGGGTCGCGCAGGGCGCCGAACTTGACGCTGATGACGACCTGCTCGCGGGCCCGCCCCTTGAGCGCGTCGCGGAGCAGCATCTCGTTGTGCCCCATGCCGTAGAAGTCGCCGGTGTCCATCAGGGTGATGCCGGCGTCGAGCGCGGCGTGGATGGTGGCGATCGACTCGGCCTCGTCGGCCGGCCCGTACAGGTCGGACATGCCCATCAGTCCGAGGCCCAGCTCGGAGACGGCCGGTCCGGTGGTGCCGAGAGTGCGCGTACGCATTGCGGTGTCCAATCGTCCGCTTCTTTCCGTTGCTAACGGAGTAAAGGTATCACTGCTAACTTAGCGGCGCTACCGGTGGTCTGTTAACTTTGTTTTATGTCCGTCGAGACGCCGAGCACCCGAGAGCGCATCCTGCGCGCCGCCGCCGACCTGCTGACCCAAGGGGGCAGGGAGGCGGTCTCCACCCGCGCGGTCGGCGCCGCCGCCGGCGTCCAGGCGCCCACGCTGTACCGCCTGTTCGGCGACAAGGACGGGCTGCTGGCGGCCGTCGCCTCCTACGGCTTCGAGGAGTACCTTTCGGCCAAGCGGGCCCAGGGACGCTCCGGCGACCCCGTCGCCGACCTGCGCCGTGGCTGGGACCTGCATGTGGACTTCGGGCTCTCCCGGCCCGCCTTCTACGTGCTGATGTACGGCGACGCGCGGCCGGGGGCCGGCTCCCCGGCCGCGCGCGAGTCCGAGAGGATCCTCGCCGGGCTGATCGGGCGCATCGCCGCCGCCGGGCGGCTGCGGCTCCCGGTGGACCGGGCGGCGCGGATGGTCCACGCGGCCAGCGTCGGCGTCACGCTCGCCCTGATCGCCACCGACCCCGGCGCGCGCGACCCCGAGCTGTCCATCCTCACCAGGGAGGCCGTCCTGGGCGCGATCACCACCGACCCGCCGGGCGACGGCGGCGGGGCCGGAGTCGCCGGCCGGGCCGTGGCGCTGCAGGCGGCCCTCGCCCCGGACGACCCCCGGCTCACTCCCGGCGAGCGGACCCTGCTCGCCGAATGGCTCGACCGCCTGTCACGCTGACCCGGCCCGCCGTCACCGCGCGCTGGTCAGCCGATGAGAGCCGATGAGAGCCGATGAGAGAAGTGAGATGACCGAGGACACGAGTATCAAGGCGCGACTGAAGGGGGATCTCCGTCATCGGTTGCGTCCGATGTCCGGTCGAGATCCACGGGAGCGCGGGCGTGCCTCGACTCCGTTGGAACTGTTGTACGACCTGACGTACGTCATCGCGTTCGCCGCGGCGGCCGAGCAGGTCGCCCACCACGTGGCCGACGGCCACATCGGTCCGTCGATCGGCGCCTACCTGTTCGCGATCTTCTCGGTGAGCTGGGCCTGGATGAACTTCACGTGGTTCGCCTCCGCGTACGGCAACGACGACGCGCTGTTCAGGGTCGCGACCATCGTGCAGATGGTCGGGGTCGTCATCCTGATCTTCGGGTTGCCGCCGAGCTTCTCGGCAGCCGTGGAGGGGCACAGCCCGAACAACGCGCTGATGGTGATCGGTTACATCGTGATGCGGGTGCCGCTCATCGCGATGTGGCTCAGGGCCGCGAGGCAGGACCCGGATCATCGTCGGGTGGCGATCGGCTACGCGGTGATGATCGTGATCGCGCAGACGGGGTGGGTGCTGACGGCGGTCGTCGCCCTGCCCCTGAGCGTGACGATCGCGGCGCTCATCGTGCTCGCGATCGCCGAGATGGCGGCCCCCGTCGTCGTCGAGGGCAAGCTGGGCAGGGCGCCCTGGAACGCCGGCCACATCGCCGAGCGGTTCAGCCTGCTGACCATCATCACCGTCGGTGAGGTCGTGGCCGCCACCACCGCGGCGGTCGAAGCCCTGGTCGACGAGAGGGGGTGGTCCCTCGCCGCCGTGGTGATCGCGTCGTCCGGGCTCGTCATGGCGGCGACGCTGTGGTGGGCCTACTTCCTCATCCCCTCCAGAACGATCCTGGAGAAGTGGCCGGAGCGTACCTTCGCCTGGCGGTACGCCCATCTGCCGATCTTCGGTGGCATCGCGGCGATCGGGGCGGGGCTCCGCGTGGCGGCCGGAGCGGTGCGAGAAGAGAACCTGTCGGTGTCGCAGATCGCCCTCGCGCTCGCCGTTCCGGTGGGAGCGGTGATTTTGATGGTCTTCGTGATGTGGAGCGTCTTGATGCGCTCCTTGGACCTGTCCCACGTTCCGCTGCTGCTGACCGCCTTGGCTCCCGTGGTGGCGGCGGTCGCCGTCGGTCTGAGAGCGGGTTCGGGTGGAACCATCGACGTGACGCGGGCGCCGGACCTGACGGCCCTGGTCTCGGTGGTCGCGCTCGTCGCACTCGGTCTGGTCGTCGAGGTGGTCGGTCACGAGATGGTCGGCTACAGGCACACCGTGCGCGTCGTGGAACAAGCGAGCGCGACAGGGGACGCCCAGAGGGTCGGTTGACCCGCGGAGCCGGTGGTGGCTTTTGCCGAAGGCGCACCGCCCGCTCGTGCCGGCTCCGCGGAGCTTCCCCGCCGCCCTCTCCGATCTCGGCGTGAGGCGGCGACCCGGCCCTCCGCTGCCGCGGAGGGCCGTCCGAAGTGACCCGTCCGCTAACGCGCCGATCCGTCCGACGCGCGTTCCGCCGCGGTGACGGCGTTGCGGAAGAGCATCGCGACGGTGGTGGGGCCCACGCCGCCCACCCGGGGCGTGATCGCGCCCGCGACGCGCTCGCAGGACTCGTCCACGTCGGGCAGCAGCCGGCGCCCGGCGTACCGGACGCCGCCGCCGATCACCACCGAACCTGGCCTGACGTGCTCGGGGGTGATGATGCCCGGCACGCCCGCCGCCGCGATCAGGATGTCGGCGCGCAGGGTGTAGCGCGGCCAGTCGGGCACCCCGGTGTGCACGACGGTGACGGCGGCGTTCGCGGTCGGGCGCTTCTGGGCGAGCAGCATGGCGAGGGGCCGGCCGAGGGTGGCGCCGCGGCCGAGGATGACGACCTCCTTGCCGGCGACCGGGACGCCGTAGTGGGCCAGCAGCGCCTCGATGCCGGCGGGAGTGCAGGGAAGCGGCCCCGGAATGCCGAGCGCCAGGCGCCCCATGTTGAGCGGGTGCATGCCGTCGACGTCCTTGTCGGGGTCCATCGACTGCAGGGCGCGGTCGTAGTCGAGGTGCCCCGGCACGGGGTGCTGCACCAGGAGCCCGTGGACGGCCGGGTCGGCGCTGAAGGCGGCGATGGCGGCGTGCAGGTCGGCCTGGGTCGCGGTCGCCGGCAGGTGCTCGTGCGGCGAGGTGAAGCCGAGCTCGGCGGCCTGCCGCTGCTTGATGCGGATGTACCCGGCACTGGCGTCGTCGTCGCCGACCAGGATCGTGGCCAGCGCCGGGGTCACGCCCCGGTCTCTCAGCGCGGACACCCGCCCGGCGACGTCGGCGAGGATCGCCTCCGCCACCGGTCCGCCCGCCAGGATGCGCGCTGACCCCTCCGGCGACGCGGAAACTGCGGCGGAGCCGGCGGGCACGGAGGACGCCGACGCGGAAGAAGCGGAAGCAGCGGACGCGGAAGAAGAGGGAACGGATGAACCGGAGGGCGGGGGGCGGTGGCCAGGGGTGGCGTGGTCATGGGCGGACGGGGACATGGTCGCTCCTCGCCGTGGGCGCCCAGGCGGTCGACTCCCACGAGCAGGCTCCCCGATGGTCGTTGCCATCCCCTTGCCGCCAGTCGCGCGGCTTACAGCATGCCCGATCCGCGCGCCGCCATGCCAGCCGTCCCCGCCGGGCCGCCGCGAAACGCGGGCTCACCCGCCGCTCAGGAACGGCCGGGGCGGACGGAGTCGTCGCCGCGCGTGCTCTTCCACCACTCGCCCTGCACCAGGGCGTACGACACCGAGACCATGGTGAGCAGGATGCCGCAGAGGAACAGCCACCAGAGCTGGGCGATCCCCGCGTAGAGACTGAGGGCCAGGAAGGCTATGAACGCGCACACGGCGACGATCAGCCTGATGTTCAGTCGTCGGTCCATGTCCGCCCCCTACCCCCTGACCGCGGCTCAACCAGGGTCCGCCGCCCACCGGCGCCCACCGGCCACGGCCGGTCATCCACGACAGGATGCGCGAGACCTCCGGGGCCGACGACGCGCACAGGCGGGTTTGGCCCTGGAGGAGCCCCGGGTAGGGGCCCACGCGTAATCGTCGTCACGCCGGCACAGGGCGCGGGTGAGCCGCGCGCCGTTCCCGCCCCCACCCGCGCCGGCGTTCGCTTGACTTCAAGCGCTTGAGGTATCCGAGGCTTCTTCCATGGCAGTCACCGCGCGCTCCGGGAACCGTTCGTGGTTCACGATCCAGGACGTCTCCCGACGCAGCGGGCTGAGCGAGCCCACGCTGCGGTACTACGAGAAGATCGGCCTGATCGGCCCGGTTCCCCGTGACCCGAGCAGCGGCCACCGGCGCTACGACGCCGGCAGCCTCGAGACGATCGAGGCCCTGTCCTGCCTGCGCTCGACGGGCGTCGGCGTCGAGGACATGCGCGCCTACCTCTCCCATCTCGCCCGCGAGGACGAGGCGGCCACCGAGATGCGTGATCTGTTCCTGCGGCACGCCGAGCGCGTCGCGGACGAGATCGAGCGCATGCGGGTGCGCCTGCGGTACCTGCGGCACAAAGCCGAGTTGTGGGACGCGCGGAGCCGTGGTGACGCCGAAGCGGAGTCCCGGGCGATCGCCGAGATCGTGCGGGCCATCGGAGAATTCTGAGCACCGAGGAGCACCACAATGAACACCGCCCCCTCCGGCGGCGCCGTCCTGGTCACCGGCGGTTCCGGGTACCTCGGCGCGCACGTCGTCGTCCGTCTGCTCCAAGACGGCCACCACGTGCGGGCCACCGTCCGCGGCCCCGGCCGGGCCGCCGAGGTCCTGGAAGCCGTGCGGAACGCCGGCGCCGACCCCGGCGGCCGTCTGGAGGTCGTCGCCGCGGACCTGGCCTGCGACGACGGCTGGGCCGAGGCGGTCGCCGGCCGCGACCACGTCGTCCACGTCGCCTCGCCGTTCCCCCTGGAGGCCCCGCGGCACGAGGACGAGCTGATCGTCCCGGCCCGTGACGGCGCCCTGCGCGTGCTGCGCGCCGCGCGTGACGCCGGCGTGAAGCGGGTCGTGATGACCTCCTCCTTCGCCGCGGTCGGGTACAGCCCCAAGCCCGGCGCCGACTACACCGAGGACGACTGGACCGATCCGGCCGCCGGCATCCCGGCCTACCACCGGTCCAAGACGCTCGCGGAGCGGGCCGCCTGGGACTTCGCGCGCACCGAGGGCGGCGGCCTGGAGCTGACCGTGATCAACCCGACCGGCATCTTCGGCCCCACGCTCAGCCCGCGCCTGTCCACCTCCACCAAGCTCGTCAAGGCCATGCTGGACGGGCACATGCGAGCCGTCCCGCGCCTGTACTTCGGCGTGGTCGACGTCCGTGACGCGGCCGACGCCCACGTCCTGGCCATGACCGGTTCCGCCGCCGCCGGGCAGCGCTTCCTCGCCGTCGGTGACGGCCCGGCGGTCACCTTCCCGCAGGTCGCGCGGATCATCGCCCGCCGGTTCCCCTCGCTCGCCGCGCGGATGGCCGTCACGGAGATCCCCGACGACCGGGTGCGGGAGGGGGCGCGGATCGATCCGGCGCTGGAGGAGGCGGCCGGCCGGCTCGGCCACGTGCCCGTCATGCACAACGACAAGGCCCGCGATCTGCTCGGCTGGCGGCCGCGGGACCTGGAGACCACCCTCGTCGACACCGTCGAGAGCCTGAGGCGGCACGGTCTGCTGGAAGGGTGACCGGACGCGGTCACCCCGCCGGGCGCCGGGACGCGGGCCCCTCGGACCGGCCCGCGTGGTCGGTGGCCGGCGCGTGGTCAGTGGCCGGCGGTGTCGAGCCTGGAGCGCTGTTCCGGGGTCAGTTCGAGGTCCGCGGCGGCGAGGGTCTCGTCGAGCTGGGCCACCGAGGAGGCGCCCACCAGCGGGATCATCGGGATCTCGCCGCCGATCAGCCAGGCGAGCACGACCTGGTTCGGGGTGGCGCCGGTCTGCTTCGCCACCTCGCGCAGGGCGGTCAGGCGGGCCGGCGTGCCCGCGTGGTCGTGGCCGGCGCCGAGGGGCCGGTCGTCACGGACGTAGGCGCCCTTCAGCAGAGGGGAGTAGGCGACCATGGCCAGATCCGGCTCGGCCCGCAGATAACTGAGCAGGTCGGGACCGGTCACGCCTTGGTTTCCGTCCGGGGAGCGCAGGCTGGGCAGGTCGGTGCGGTGCCGCAGGTAGCTGTGGTGGTACTGCAGCACCTCGTAGCCGGGCAGGCCGGACGCCGCAGCAAGGGCCCGGGCGCGCTCCACCCGCCAGGCCCAGTGGTTGCTCACCCCGAGCAGGCCGACGGCGCCCTCGGCGACCAGTTCGGCGAACCCCTCGACGGTCTCCCGCAGGGAGACCCGCGGGTCCTCGATGTGCGCGTACAGCAGGTCCAGGCGGTCCACCCCGAGCCGTTCCCCGCTGCGCTCCGCGGACTCCCTGATCACCTTGGCGGACAGCCCTTCGACGTCCGGGCCGAAGGTGGTGCCGGGGGCCAGGGGCCGCGCGCCGAGCTTGGTGGCGATGACGATCTCGTCTCCCACGCCCCGGTCGCGGCGCCAGCGGCCGAGCAGTTCCTCGCTCTCGCCGCCCTGGGTGCCGTTCACCCAGAACGCGTAGTTGTCGGAGGTGTCGATGAAGGTGCCGCCGGCCTCCAGATACCGGTCGAGGATGGCGAAGGACGTCGCCTCGTCGGTGACCGTGCCGAACAGCATCGCGCCGAGGCTGATCACGCTGACCTCGCGGCGCGTGCGCGGGTCGGTGCCGATCGCGCGGTACTTCACGGGCTCTCCTCTCGGCGGGCCGGCCGTGCGCCGGCGCGTCGTGCAGGAGTCTGGACGCTGGAGCGCGCTCCAGGTCAACCCCCGTGCTCCGCCGGCGTGGCGGAGTGGCCGGGAACGGGACGCGAGCACGTTCCATCCCTGGCCACTCCGGTGACGCGACGGCCTGTCCGCGGCGGCTAGTACCGGTCCCTGTCCCTGTCCCGGTCCCTGCTGCTGCTCCGGTCCCGGTCGCGGTCGCGCTCTCTGGTTCTCTTCTCGCTGCCGCGGTCCCTGTCGCGGTCCCGGCTGCCGCGGTCGCGCTCCCGCTCCCGCTCTCTGCTTCTCTTCTCGCTGCCGCGGTCCCTGTCGCGGTCCCGGTCGCGCTCTCGCATCCTTCTCTCGCTGCCTCGGTCGCGATCTCTGTCGCGGTCCCTGCTGCTCCTGTCGCGGTCGCGCTCGCGCTCTCTGGTCCTCTTCTCGCTGCCGCGGTCGCGGTCGCGGTCCCTGCGGCTGCTTCTGCCCCGGTCCCCGTTGTCGGTGCGCAGGTCGTTCAGGGAGCTGACCGACTGCGCCGTCCGGTTCGTGGTCGGGGCCCCGGCCGCGCTCGCCGCCGTCTGGAGCGTCGCGGTCAGGCAACAGGTGCCCAGTGCGCCGACGAACGCCTTCCGGATGGTTCTGTTCATGTCGCCGTCCCCTTTCGTGGCCGCTGCTTCGACCCCTCCGCGGATGAGTCGACGTGGCTTCACCATGAGGCACGGGACGTCATGGCGGCGTGACGCCGGCGTGACGGCGCCACCTCGCGGAGCCTTCCCGCGAGGTGGCGCCGAGCCGGTCAGACGGAGAAGGGGCCTCTGCGGGGGCCGCCGCCGCGCGACAGCGCCACACCCAGGCCGATCATGACGATGCCGAGCAGGAAGTGCAGCCAGTTGTCCGCGGTGTTGAACGGCACGAAGTTGGCCGTGCTCCCGTGGCCGACCAGCAGTCCGTAGATCCACAGCAGCAGGTAGATGACGCCGCCCCAGACCAGGAAGTTGCGCGCTCCGGTCCAACCGCGGGCCAGCGCCAGCCCCACGACGCCGTAGACCAGGTGCACGATGTTGTGCAGGACGGATGTCTGGAACAGCCCCAGCAGGTAGGCCCCCGAGTTGTGCCCGGCGAACCTCATGGCGCCGTAGTCGGTGGTGATGCCGGGAATGAAACCGAGGATGCCGACCGCGAGGAAGATGATCCCCATGACGAGCGCGGCGGTCTGCAGCGGTGTCCGGGTCATCTGACGCGTGTGCGCGCTCATGACGCCTCCTGCGTAGATCTTGCTGATGTGATGGGTCGTGGCCGGGTGGAAGCCGCCGCCGGACCGCTGATCGCGCCGGCCGCCGGACGGGCGGGCCGGCGCGATCGCCGGAAGCGGCGTCAGTGGTGGGTGCGGACGGTGTGCATCCGGACCGTGGCGGGCAGGCGGTCGGTCTCCAGCGAGCGCCGCAGCCGGGCCACGGCGTTCTGGATGCCCTGGCGGGCCGCGGCCGGGTCGGACTCGTCGGGCAGGACGACGGCCAGCGCCAGGCTGGGCGCGCTGGGCGCGCCCCCGAGGCGGGCCCGCACCCGTTCGGCGGGCGCGCGGCGCCCGCGTCCGGCGCCGTGCCCGCGTCCGGTGCCCTGCGTGCCCGCCGGGCCGTGCCCGGGCTCGGTACCGGTCGCGGCCGGTCGCTCCGAGATGGCCGGGACCTCGCGCATGGCCAGGACGAGGTCGTCCTCGACCGCCTCGGCGGCGGCCCTGGCCGACAGGTGGGTGGCGCCGTGCCCGGGGTCCTCCTCCAGATCCAGGTGGCGGATGGCGTTCCTGCGCGCCTGCATGAGCAGCCAGCGCAGGGCCAGCAGCTCCACCACCAGCCCGGCGACGGCCACCGCGGGCCAGAACCAGCCGGTGCGGGAAGCGAACGCGGCGACCTGGCCGGAGATCACCGGCTGGCCGCGCGCGCCGAGCAGCCCGAGACCCTTGGCCAGCGCCGCGGCGCCCGCCAGAAGCAGGATCAGTCCGACGATCGCCAGCCCGGTGCGGTTGACGCCGGCGTGGCGGCTGTGAAGGTGGCTCACCGCTCATCCCCCCTTCCGGCGTACGGCGACCCGTACGCGCATCGGCCGCAGTGGCCGCAGCTCGGCCAGGCGGTCCTCGACGGCCTGGCCGACCTCGCCCGGCAGCTCGCCGGGGTCGCGCAGCGGCGTCGCGACCGTCACCTCCGCGGCGCGCCGCCGCAGGCGTACCCGGGCGCGGGAGACGCCGTCCGCCGCCGCCGCGACGGCGGCCAGGTGGCGGCGCAGGCCGGACCGGGTGATGCCGGTGACCGTCTGCGGGTCCTCCGACGCCAGGGCGACCAGCCGGGGCCGTCCGGGCTTGAACGCGGCGATCAGCAGCACGATGCCGAGCAGGCCGGCCACGGCCGCGGTCGTGAGCGCCATCGGGTCGTCCCAGCGCGCCCGGCCGAGCGGGGCCAGCCAGGTCAGCGTAGGCAGCCCCGCGCGGGCGCGGGCCGCCGCCGTCACCGCGCCGACCATGGTGACGATGCCGGCCGCCGCCAGCAGGAGCGCGACCAGGGTCGCGGGAAGCGTCCGGTGCGACCGGAACGCCCGCGCCGCCGCCCTGCGCCGGGCCCGGTCGGCGGGCGCCGGCTCACGGTCGCGCGCCACCCCACCGGTCATCGCCGGCGGGCCCGCGTGCTCGTGCGGCGGGGCGTTTTCGGCCTGGTCCTGCGGCGGCATGCCCTCCGTGGTGGCCTCGTGGGTCTCCCGTGGCATGCCTTCGGCGGCCGCCTCGTGGGGCGGTCCGCCGGTGGCGGGCTCGTGGACCGGCCCTTCTCCGGAGGGCCGGGAGGCGGGGTCGCCCGGGCCCGGTGTGGTGGTCATCGCACCCGCCTCCCCGGTTCGTCCGGGTGGATCAGGCGGGTGACGTCGATGTCCACCTGCCGTGCCTCCAGGCCGGTCAGCTCCCTGACCCGGCTGACGACGTGCTCGCGCACGCGGTGGACGACCTGGCGTATCGGCGCGGGGTAGGCCACCGACAGGGTGACCCGCACGATGGCCATCCGGCCCTCCACATGCCCGCTGACCCGGGGGTTCGCCCGCCCTGCGTCCCGCCCGAGCGGCACGCCGAGCATCCGGGGCGCGGCCCCGCCGACCTGCTCCACCTCGCGCACCGCGCATGCGGCGACGCGTTCGAGCACGCGGTCGGTGATGCCGGTGTGCCCGCGGCCCTCCGGGGACGCGACGGCGCCCGCGGACGCGGGTCCGGTGCTCGCGCCTGCGGCGCCGCGCCCCTCGGCGGGAGGCGTGGCCGTCCCGGCGCCGCCGGGCGCCACCGGGTCCTGAGCCGGCGACGGCCGGCCCGGCCCGGTGTTCATGTGCGTCTCCGGCCGCCCAGCAGGCCGCTCATGTCCAGCTCGCCGGTCAGCGCCCGGCCCACCAGGAACCCCAGCACGCCGAGCACGAGTACGACGAGGAACGCCGTGAGGCCGCCGACCACCACGGCGAACCCGAGCGCGGCCCCGAACAGCAGGCCGACCGCGGGCCACAGACGGTTGTCATCCATCTCGCTCACCTTCTCCTGTCTCTGAGCGATCGCTGCGCGGCGGCGCCCGCCGCCGGCCGCCACCCGCCCCTGCGGCATGGTCCGCCTCGCCCTGGGCGGAACGGCCCCCCTCGTCTCCCGCGGGGCCGTCCGCCTTGCCGGCGGGCCGGTGCGCCTCGCCCTTGGCGGGGCGGGCGGTCTCCTCCGGGGCGGCATCGGCCCGCGCGGCCGGCGGGGCGGCGGATTCCTCGCCGGTCAGGGCCTCCTGGCCGGGCAGGGTGATGTCGTCTATGCGGACGTGGACCGGCAGACCGGGCACCAGCGGTTCGACCGCGGAGCGCACCTCGGCGGCGACCTCGGTGAGCGGCCGGCCGTACCGGACGACCACGGCCACCTCCACCTCGGCGTCCCGCACGGCGATCCCGGCGACCGTCCGCCCGGCCAGGTAGGTCGCCACCGGGCCTCCCGCGAGGGAGGCGACGTCCGGGCAGCCTTCCACCGCTTGGGCGATGCGGTCCGCCAGCCGCTCCACCTCGGGCCTCTCGCGGACGCCCGTGGGCGGTGTCATCGGACCCGCGCCTCCTGGGGCTCGCCGGTCTCCTCGCCGGGCAGGTGGAGGTCGTCCACGGTGATGTTGACCTCGGTGACCTCCAGGCCGCACATGTTCTCCACGGCGTCGATCACGTTGCGGCGCACGCCGGCCGCGAGGTCGGGAATGGACACCCCGTACTCGACGATCACGTCCAGATCGGCCGCGGCCTGGCGCTCGCCGACCTCGACCGCGACACCCTGCGTGCTGGCCGTGCCGCCGCCCCCGGTGAGGGCCTCGCGTACCGCGCCCAGCGCCCGGGACATGCCCGCACCCATGGCGTACACGCCGGACACCTGGCGGGCCGCCATGCCCGCGATCTTGGCCACCACGGTGTCGGCGATGGTCGTCCTGCCGTGTTCGCTGACGAGTTCGGCGTTGCCCCGATGCGTCATCGGCCGCGCGGTCGTGACGTCGGGCGCCTGGGTCTTGGTCTGGTTCATCTGTGTGCTCACCTCGTTGCCTCCGTTCCAGCAGGACTGGCCTGCGTCGCCGAATAGGAAGGCACAACCGGCGTAAGTGAGCACGTACCCGTAAATAGGGAGATATATGGTTATTTATGGCAAATGTCTGATTATCGGCGTGTCAGTGCCGGGCGTGCGCGCCCACCGGAGCCGACCACCGGCCCATCAGGTCCCGGTAGAGCTCCGAGGCGGCGACCATCTCCTCGTGCGTCCCGGCCCGCGCCCGCGCGCCGTCCATGACCAGCACCCGCTTCGCGCGCAGGGCCGAGGTGAGCCGGTGGGCGATCACGATGAGCGTCCCGCCGCGCGCGGCGAACGCCTCCTCGGCCCGCGCCTCGGCCGCCGGGTCGAGGTGGCAGGTCGCCTCGTCGAGCAGGACCAGCCGCGCGGGCGACAGGTAGGCGCGGGTGAGCGCGATGAGCTGGCGCTCTCCCGACGACAGCTCGCCCGGGTCCACCTCGGCGTCGTAGCCGCCGAGCCTCCGGGCCAGCTCGGTCATGCCGACCGCCTCCACCGCCCGGTCGAGCTCCGCGAGCTCCGCGAGCTCCGCCGGTTCCGCGCGCTCCCCCCGGGATCGGCCGTCCGCCAGGTAGGTCAGGTTGTCGCGCAGCGTGCCGCGGAACACGTACGCCTCCTGCGGGATCAGGACCCGTGCCCGGCACATGGCGGCGCGGTCCATCTCCCGGACCGCCACCCCGCCGATGAGCACCCGCCCGGCGTCCGGGCGCAGGACGCCGGCCACCAGTGCCGCCACCGTCGACTTGCCGATGCCGCTCGGCCCCACGACGGCCAGGTGGTCGCCCTCGGCCACCGTCAGGTCCAGGTCGGCGACCACCGGGTCGGCGCCCGGGCCGTAGGAGAACCTCACCCCCTGAAGACGCAGCTCCACGCCCTCCGGCCCGCCCGTGCGGCGGGTCGCCGCCGCCGGGGGCCGGTCGCTGGTCGCCGCGATGCGCTGGAGCGCCGTCACCAGGCGCACGCCGTTGACCCCCGCCCCCTGCACCAGGCTGCCCAGGGCGGGGGTGAGCGACTGCGCGACGTAGGTCAGCGTGCCCAGGATCACCCCGGCGGTCGCGCCCTGCCGCACCAGCGACGGCGTGGCGAGCAGCACCAGCAGGACGGGCAGCCACCCGCCCACCGCGAGCGAGACGGTGCGCACGGCCGTGAGCCCGGCCAGCGTGCGGGCGACCCGGGCCTGGCGCTCGACGTCCACCCCGACCCGGTCCGCCACGCGGTCCTCGGCCCCGCACGCGGTGACGTCCCGCAGCCCGTCCACCATGGCCGCCAGCGACGAGGCGGTCCGCTCCTCGGCCAGGATGAGCTCGCGCTGCGCCCGGGCCATCGCGGGCAGCGAGAGCGCGAACAGCACGAGCCCCGCGGCCAGCGGCAGCAGCACCAGCGGCAGCACCGCGCCCATCAGCGTCAGCACGCCGAGCGCCACGCCGGCCACCGAGAACAGGAACGACCTGACCACGGCGATCACGGCGCCGAACGCGTCGCGGGCCAGCTCCACCTGGCGGTTCAGCCGGGCCACCGCGGCGCTGTCGGGTCGCAGGCCCGAGGCCGCGGCCCGGTGCAGGGTGCCGTCGACGACGCGGCGCAGCAGGTCGTCCCGGAACGGCTCGACGATCCCCCCGATCGCCAGGAGCACCTGCCGCGCGCCGAGCGCCGCGGCCAGCCAGGCGGCGGCCAGCACGGCCAGCCAGCCGAGACCGGTCACCGGATGCCCGGCGGCGAACCCGTCGTCCAGGGCGCGCGCGACCGCCTGGCCCGAGACGAACGACGGCGCGGCCTCGGCGAACGACCAGCCGAGCAGCCGCGCCAGGTGGCGCGGGCGCGCGCGCACCGCCCGCCACAGCGGCTCCCGGACGCTCATGCCCGCTCCGCCACCGGAACGCCCTCCGCGCCCCGCGAGGCGGAGGATGGACCGGCGCCCGACGGCCGTCCTGGCATGCCATGACGGCCCGAAGCGGCGGCGGTCGCGGCGGGATGGGGGGCGTCGTCCGCAGCGCGGGCGACCGTGGCGTGAGAGGGGATGCCCCCAGGGGAGGCCGGAGTCGGGGCGGGCCGGGGGATGTCCTCGGGGGAGGCCGGGGTGGCGGCGGGGCGGGTGGCCTCGTCCCGGGGGGAGGCGGCGGGGTCGGGGGTCTGGAAGACGGCGCGGTAGGCGGGGTCGCGCCACAACGTCTCGTGGCTGCCGCGTCCCCGGATCCGCCCGTCCTCCAGCCAGACGACCAGGTCGGCGCGCGCCGCCGTCGTGGCCCGGTGCGCGACGATCACTCTGGTGCGGTCGCGCAGCTTCTCGGTGAGCGCCCGCGCCACCTGGTACTCGGTGACGGTGTCCAGGCTGGAGGTGGCGTCGTCCAGGATCAGCAGCCGGCCGCCGTGCGCGAAGGCCCTGGCCAGCCCGACGCGCTGGCGCTCGCCGCCCGACATGGGGGCCTCGTCGACCGGGGTGGCGTAGGAGCGGGGGAGCTTGCGGATGAAGGGGTCGGCCGCGGCGTCCCGGGCGGCGTCCCTTGCCAGGCCCTCCGGGCGGCCCACGGCGATCGCCTCGGCCAGCGTGGCGCCGAAGAGCACCGGCCGCTCGAAGGCGTAGCCGACGGCCCCGCGCAGGGCGGCGCGCTGCAGCCGCCGCAGCGGCACCCCGTCGAGCAGCACCTCGCCCTCGTCGGGGTCCACCAGCCGCCCGGCGACGGCGGCGAACAGCGACTTGCCGCTGCCCGACCTGCCGACCACGGCGAGCGTGGCGCCGCCCGGCACGGTCAGGCCGATGTCGCGCAGCGCGGGACGCCCGTCCACGCGCACGCTCACGCCGCGCAGCTCCAGCCGGCCGCGCTCGTCCGGCGCGCCGTCCCCCGCCAGGGCGTCGGTGTCCTCGTCCTCGAAGAGCCCGGCGCAGGGGCCGGCCGGGAGGCGCAGGCGGGCCTCGCCGTAGGCCGTCGCCGGCCGGTCGAGGACCTCGCTGACGCGCCGGGCCGCCGAACGGGCGCGGGCGAGGCGGTTCAGGTACCCGAGCGCCGAGCCGATGCCGGCGCCCAGCACGGCGTAACGGGCCGCGGCGAACAGGTCTCCGACGCTCATCGCGCCGGCGGCCAGCCGGAAGCCGCTCACCCCGATGACGGCGATCTCCAGCAGCGGCACGACGATGGCCGCCTGCACCCCGGCGCGGGCGTTGACCCGCCACAGGGCCATGCCGCTGGCGCGCAGGCGCGGCAGCGGCTGGAGCACGCGGCGCACCTCCAGGTCCTCGGTGCCGGCCGCGGCGATGGTGCGCGCCCCCGACAGCGCGTCGATCAGCCGGGAGGCGATGTCGCTCTGCGCCTGCTGGTATCCGCCGGCGACGGCGGTGGTCTCGCGGAGGAAGGCGCGAAGGACGAGCCCGATCAGGGCGAGGCCCGCCACGAAGGCCACCGCGGGCCAGGGGTCGATGAGCGCGAGCGCGACCAGCGAGCCGGCCGCGGGAACGAGCAGCGCCACGGCGGTGATGAGGGCCTCGGGGGCCGCGCCGACCTCCTCGGCGTTGCCGCCCGCCCGGGTGACCAGGTCGCCCGCGGAGAAGCGCCGGGAGATGGCCGGGCCGACGCCGAGCATGTGCCGCACGACTCGCAGGCGCAGCCCGCGCGCGGCTTGGGCTCCACCGGCGCCGGCCGCGAACACGGCCACGGCGTCGCAGGCCACCAGCGCGGCGACGAGCAGGACGCAGTGCAGCAGGGGGCCGCCGGTCAGGGCGAGAACCCCCGAAGAAGAGGGGCCGGTGGCATCGGGGGAGCCGCCGGGGGCGACCAGGACGTCCACCGCGCCACCCAGTGCGGCCGGGAGCAGCAGCTCCACGACGGCGCCGGACAGCGCGGTGACGGCGTACACGGCGGGCCACCGGCCGCTGCGGCGGAGCACCTCGAAGAGAAGCCCGTCCGACCCCGTCCGGCGTGGCAAAGGTTTCCCCTCCGTGTTGTGCGGGAATGGTCAGGCCTGGAGCGGCCGGATGAGGGCCGCCCCAGGCACTGGCTCAGATATCAGCCGATATCAGCCGCAGAGGATGCTGAGGCTGCTGTTCTCGTGGGGCGTGCAGCCCACGAGGCTCAGGTTGCTGCCGCCGCCGCCGTGGCCGCCGGGGATCTCCATGTCCTGCAGGTCGAGAAGCGCCATGCGAGTCACGCCCTTTCGTGGTGCTTGGAGGGTTTGGGGGATCAGCCGCAGAGGATGCTGAGGCTGCTGTTCTCGTGGGGCGTGCAGCCCACGAGGCTCAGGTTGCTGCCGCCGCCGCCACCGCCACCGCCGGTGGGGATCTCCATGTCCTGCAGGTCGAGAAGCGCCATGCGAGTCACGCCCTTTCGTGGTGCTTGGAGGGTTTGGGGGATCAGCCGCAGAGGATGCTGAGGCTGCTGTTCTCGTGGGGGGTGCACCCGACGAGGCTCAGGTTGCTGCCGCCGCCGCCGTGGCCGCCGGCGAGCTCCATCTCCTGGAGGTCGAGGAGAGCCATTACCGATCACCTCCTTCCGTGGTCGTCGCAGGGAGCCCCGCTCCGGCCGGAGCGCCGGACGGGGAGATCAGAGGCACGGTCACCGGCCGGTCGTGCAGCACGGTGCCCAGTGCGAGCAGGACGCCGGCGGTGCCGGTCGCCAGGTCCATCGACAGCCGCAGGAGCTGGTTGCCGGGGAAGGCGAGGCCGCCGCCGTAGGGCATGGCGTGCCAGCCGAGCCGCGCGATCTGGCCGCTCACCTCGGGCGAGGTGCGCCCGACGCCGGGCCGCAGCCCGAGGGCGAGCGCCGCGATCATGCCGGCCCGCCCGGCGAACAGCCCCGACTGCACGTAGTAGTCCAGGGTCGCCACCGGGCCGATGTCGGTCAGCGCCTGCCGCAGGTCGTCGTCCTCGCGGTGGGCCAGGTACCGGGCCAGCACCACGCCGATGCCGGCCGAGCCCTCGTCCAGGTAGGGGTTGGTCCGCCAGCCCTGCTGCACCTGGAGCTGCCCGTCGGAGCGGTGGGTGCAGCGCCGCAGGTCCTGCCGCAGCGCGACGTTCGCGTGGTCCAGCAGCCCGGCGTCGCCGGTGGTCTCGTACGCCCGCAGGAACAGCAGGGCCGGGCCCGACGAGCCGCGCATCAGCCCGGCGTGCGGGTTGCCGCTGCCGCTGACCTCCGGCACGCTGTCGACCGCGCCGAGGCGGCCGGCCACCATGTCGGCGATCCGCAGGGCGGCGCCGGTCAGCTCGCGGTCGCCGGTCGCCTCGCCCAGGTGCAGCAGGTTGAGCCCCATGCCGGACAGGCCGGCGTACAGGCTCTGGCCGAGCTGCTCCCACTTCTCGCGCAGGCACAGGGTGACCAGCTCCAGGGCGTCATCCCTGCGGCCGAGCGCCTCGAAGGCGTAGGCCACGCCGTGCAGGCCGTCGTAGAAGCCGAGTCCGGTGCCCGGCCGCGGCGTCATGGCGCGCTCGCGCAGCCAGGTCTCGTACTCGGAGAACCGGCCGGCGCCGGTCTGGGCGAGCGCGTACAGCACGCCGGCGGCGCCGTTGGCCAGGTTGAGCCCGCCGCCCGGCTGGAACTGCGCGGCGTCGCCGGGGAACAGCCGGTCGGCGCGGCCGGGGGTCGCCGAGGCCAGGATGGCGCGGTGGGCCGCCTGCCGCACCGCGGACCACGAGGCGCGGCCCGGCAGGGGCAGCTCGCGCATCGCGCCCAGGTCGTGGGCCGGGGAGGACGTGCGCGCGGGAGCGGTCCCCGCGGGCGACGCGGCGGCCCCGTTCGCGGGCGCGGGCGCCTCCGGTGCGGCGGACGCGCGGTCCGCGACCTGGCCCGGGTCGCCGCCGAGGATCGTGCGCACGGCCTCCTCGACGAAGGCGCGCGGCACCGGGAAGGTGTCGCCGACCAGCTCGGCCAGGTGGATGACCTTGGCGCGCTGCAGCGGGATCAGCACCGTGGACATCGGGGCGAACAGGTTCAGCCGCATGCACGCCAGCGCGTACTGGTCGGCCGCGATGCCGAGCCGGTCCGGGGGCGGGCAGAAGCCCGGGTGGGCGAGGGTCGGCCGGCTGTTGTTCTCGGCCAGCCCGGCCACCTCGAAGTCGATCAGCACGACCCGGTCGTCCTCGACCAGCACGTTGAACGGGTGCAGGTCGCCGAAGACGACCCCGCGCTCGTGCAGCGCGGTCACCGCCCGTTCGACCCGGGCCAGCATGTCCAGCGCCCATTCGGTGTACTCGGCGGCGTCCTCGGGGGTGAGCGTGGCGCGGGTCAGGGGGTGCCGGTGCACCGACTCCTGGCTGAGCGTCGTCCCGTCGATGAACTCCTGGACCAGGAAGTGGTGCTCGCCCAGGGTGAAGTAGTCGAGCAGCGCGGGCACGACGCCGAGCCCTTCCAGGCGCCGCAGGATGTCGGCCTCGTGGCGCAGGCGGGCGACCGCGTCGCGGCCGGCGGCGTCGAGCCCGGCGTGCGGCCTGGCCTCCTTCAGGACGACCGGGCGGTCGGTGCGCGTGTCGCGCGCCTTGTACACCCCGCCGCCGTTGGAGAAGTGCAGCACCTTCTCGATCTCGTAGGGCAGCCCGGCGAGTGTCACCGAGTTGCGGGCTTCGAGGTGCGGCCGGAGGAAGTCCGGCAGGGTCACCCACGACGGCGGCGAGAAGGAAGGGCCCCGGCGGTCGGGCACCAGGGTGCCGTCCGCGTCGGCGATCGCCAGGACGCGGTCCCGGTTGGGGGTCAGGCAGTAGCGTTCGGCGAAGCCGCCGTAGCGCACGTACAGGGGACCCTCGCCGTAGCGCAGGTCGCTGAGGATGTACGGGCCGCGCACGCCGTGCAGCAGCTCGCCCAGCTCCTTGAGCACGATCTCCAGCTCGGCCTCGTCGGCCGGGTAGAGGGTGGCGAGCTTGCCGCTGCTGCCCCGTTCGGCGTACTTGGAGTTGAGCATCATGACCACGCGGGGGCCGCGCAGGAACTTGAAGCTGAGCCGGCGGCCCACGCAGTAGTCCCAGATCGCGGCGAGCGTCTTCTCGGCGTCGTCCAGACAGGCGGACACGTGGATCTTCCATCCCTGCAGGGGGAGGGACCGGTCCTCGGGCCCGTAGTGCAGCCAGGTGTCGGTGGCGCGGTGCTCCCAGCCGACCGGCACCTCTCTGCCCGATATGGGAAAGTCGGGATACTTTGTACGCTGAGTGTCAAGGGTGTCGTAAAACAGTGGATCGGCGAGGCAATAGATCTCGTACCTGTCGATCACGTCCCGCACCCCTCTCTTCGCTCGGTTCTGCTCGGCGCTAAGAGGAGAGTTACGGATAGCCCCAGCCGTGCCTAGTGACCGGACCCATAGTCGTCATATGCCAGTGTCACTATTGTTTTCGTGATAACTGTCATAGTTATCTACCTTGACCAGTGGATCTTTACCGAGGCTGCAATGTCGATGACATTGCGAAAAATCGAGGGTTGACACACTTTGCCGGGGTGTGGCACCCCTCGGCCCGGCCTCTGCCTGGGCCTCCGCCCGCTCGGCCCTACTGGCGAGTAGGGGTTCGCGGCGATTCCGGCGACGTCGGGGGCTGGATGTTTACGGCACCTGAACGGTTTCTGGGCGCTATATAGGGTCATTTCGGACAGATGGTATCAAGCGTCCTCCGTGGCCGCCGGGACAATGCTGAATGCGATTCGGTTTCGACGGCAAAGATTCGGGCAGTCTCGCTTGCCGACGTGGAATGTCGGGTTTCTCTATCTCCGTGACGGACAGGAACTACCTCGCGACAAAGGAGGAAGCATGACGCAGGTGGACTTCATCCACGTTCAGAAATTCCTGTCCGGCGTTGACTACCCGGCCAGCAAGGAACAGCTCGTCGAGCACGCCAAGTCGAAGGGCGCGGACGAGCAGGCGATGGACGCGTTGCGCCGGCTTCCCGACAAGGAGTACGAAGGACCGAGCGGGATCAGCAAGGAACTGGCCAGGTCCTGACGAGGTCAGTCAAACGCCTGGCCGCCGTCGAGGTCCTGAGCGGACCGCTCCCGCGGCCTGCCGCACCCCTGAGATCAGGTGATCTGGTACAGCAGCTCGGGCCGCCCCAGGCCGCCGTACTGGGGCACCCGGCGCGCGACGCCGTTGCCGACGAGGTGCTCCAGGTAGCGGCGGGCCGTCACCCGCGAGACCCCGATCGCGGTGCCCATCGCCTGCGCCGACATCCCCCCGGGGGTCCTGCGCAGCTCGCCCGCCACCGCCTCCAGCGTCGCCTCGGCCATTCCCTTGGGCAGGCCGGTGCGCGCCGTCCCGCGCAGCGCCGACAGCGCCCTGTCCACCTCGCTCTGGCCGCTGACCTCGCCCGCCCCGTCCATGGACGAGCGGAAGGCGGCGTAGTGCCGCAGCTTCTCGCTCAGCGTGGCGAAGGTGAACGGCTTGAGCAGGTACTGCACGACCCCGACCGACACCGCCGAGCGCACCACCGACAGGTCCCGCGCCGAGGTGACGGCGATGACGTCGCAGAACACCCCCGCCGCCCGCAGCGTCCTGCACACGTCCAGCCCGTGCATGTCGGGCAGGAACAGGTCCAGCAGCACCAGGTCGGCCGGGCGGCGCCGCAGGAACCGCAGCGCCTCGCCGCCCGAGCGGGCCACGCCCACGACCGTGAACCCGGGCACCCGCTCGACGTAGAGGCGGTTGGCCTCGGCGGTGAGCTCCTCGTCCTCGACGATCAGCACCGAGATCACGACGCGCCGCCCGGAACCGCGGGGAGCGGCAGGCGGACGGTGAACACGGCGCCCTCGCCCGGGTCCCCGTCCGCGCCGCCCCTGCCGATCTCGATCGTGCCGCCGAGGCGGCGCACCGCCTGGCCGGTCATGGCCAGCCCCAGGCCGCGGCCGTCGCCCTTGGTGGTCCAGCCCCGCCGGAAGACGTCCTCGACGGCCGCCGCGTCCACGCCCGGCCCGCTGTCGCTCACCTGGACCAGGAAGGCGCCGTCCCCGGCGCGCAGGTGAACGCGCACGCGGGCCGGGGTGGCGCCGGTCATGGCGGCCTCCACGGCGTTGTCCACCAGGTTGCCGAGGATGGTCACCAGGTCGCGGCCGTCGAGCGCGACGTCGTCCAGCTCGCTGTCCGGGCTGATCGCCAGCTCCACGCCGCGCTCGGCGGCCTCGGCGGTCTTGCCCAGCAGCAGCGCCGCCAGCACCGGCTCGCGCACGGCTCCGACGACGCGGTCGGTGAGCTGCTGGGCGGTCTTGAGCTCGGCGGTGGCGAACGCGACGGCCTGCTCGGCGCGTCCGAGCTCCACCAGGGTGACCACGGTGTGCAGCCGGTTGGCGGCCTCGTGCGCGGCCGAGCGCAGCGACTCGGCGAAGCCGCGCTCGGCGTCGAGCTGGCCGGTGAGCGCCTGCAGCTCGGTGTGGTCGCGAAGCGTCACCACCGTGCCCAGCGACCGCGCGCCCGAGCGCACCTGCGCGGAGCTGACCACAAGGACGCGGTCGCCGGTCAGGTGGATGTCGTCCGCGCGGTCCTCGCCGGAGGCCAGCGACCCGGCCAGCGACGGCGGCAGCCCGAGCTCGGCGATCGGCCGCCCCTCGGCGTCGGCGGGCAGCCCGAGCAGCTCGCGCGCCCCGTCGTTGGCCAGCGTCAGGCGGCGCTCGCCGTCGATGAGCAGCAGCCCCTCGCGCACCGCGTGCAAGATCGCGTTGTGGTGCTCGTACATGCGGTTCAGCTCCGAGGAGCGCAGGCCGTGCGTGTGACGGCGCAGGCGCGCCCCCACCAGGTAGGTGCCCGCGGTGCCGGCGGACAGGCCGACCACCCCGGTCAGCAGCGCCGCCGCGATCTGCTCGCGAAGCTGGGCGCTGATCTTGTCGACGAAGATGCCGGCGCTCACCAGCGCGCGGACGCGGCCGGAGGCGTCGCGCACCGGCGTGACGGCCCGCACCGAGGGGCCGAGCGTGCCGGTGTAGGTCTCGGTGAAGGTGCGCCCGGCCAGCGCGGGCGCGATCGTGCCGAGGAACCGCCCGCCGATCCGCCGCGGGTTCGGATGGCTGTACCTGCGGCCCTCGGTGCTCATGATCGTGATGAAGTCCATGCCGGCCTCGCGGCGGACCCGCTCGGCGTAGGGCTGCAGGACGGCCGAGGGGTCGGGGTCGTCCAGGGCGGCGAGCACGGTGGGGGAGTCGGCCATGCTGATCGCCATCCGCCTGGAGGTGGAGGCGGCCTGCTCGTCGATCAGCCGGCCGGTGTGCAGCAGGGCCAGGGCGGTGCCGCCCGCCACGGTGACCCCGACGACGACGATCTGGAGCACGAGCATCTGCCGCGCCAGGCTCCAGCCCCGCAGCCGGGAGCCGATCGCGGTCACGGCCTCACCTCCGCCGGGTCCCGAGGTGGCCCGCGCACGCCGCCGGGCCGTCGCCGTACGACAGCGGCAACGTACGAAATGTACGCAATAGTGACCCAGGTCACTGACTCGGCGCATAGTCACTCGATCGAACCCCCCATCCACCCGTACGAACGTACGCGCACGAACAGACAAGGAGCGTCGAGTGACCATCACGGCCTCACCCCCGGCGCGCCGGGACCCCACCCGCTATCTCTACCTCGCCGTCATCGTGGCGGTGGTCGCCGGCGTCCTGATCGGACTTCTCGCGCCCGAGACGGGCGTGGCGCTCAAGCCGCTCGGCACGGCCTTCGTGGCGCTGATCAAAATGATGATCAGCCCGATCATCTTCTGCACCATCGTCCTCGGCGTCGGCTCGGTCGCCCAGGCGGCCAAGGTCGGCAAGGTGGGCGGCCTGGCCATCGGCTACTTCCTGGTCATGTCGACCGTCGCCCTGGTGATCGGCCTGGTCGTCGGCAACATGCTGCACCCCGGCGAGGGGCTCCAGCTCACCGACGCCCTGCGCAAGGCGGGCGAGGAGCAGGCGGCCAAGGGCGGTGAGAGCGGCGACAGCGTCTCGTTCCTGATCGGCATCATCCCGACCACGTTCGTCTCGGCGTTCACCGGCGGCCAGGTGCTGCAGACCCTGCTGGTCGCGCTGCTCACCGGCTTCGCCCTCCAGCGCATGGGCCCGCGCGGCACGCCGATCCTGCGCGGCCTTGAGCACGTCCAGCGGCTCGTCTTCCG
The DNA here is from genome assembly GCF_040607475.1 of Sphaerisporangium sp. NPDC005288. Lineage (NCBI taxonomy): Bacteria > Bacillati > Actinomycetota > Actinomycetes > Streptosporangiales > Streptosporangiaceae > Sphaerisporangium > Sphaerisporangium sp. NPDC005288. Next base: position 102,195 of record NZ_JBEXGT010000033.1, read on the forward strand.
TGTCCTGGCCATGATCATGTGGGCGGCGCCCGTCGGCGCGTTCGGCGCGATGGCCGCCGTGGCCGGCGCGGGAGGGTGGGAGGCCCTGCGCAGCCTCGCCATCCTCATGGGCGGCTTCTACCTCACCTGCCTGCTGTTCGTCGGCATCGTCCTCGGGGCGATCCTCTGGCTGGTCGCCAGGATCAACCTGCTGACCCTGCTGCGCTACCTCGGCCGCGAGTTCCTGCTGATCCTCTCGACCTCCTCCTCGGAGTCGGCGCTGCCGCGCCTGATCGCCAAGATGGAGCACCTCGGCGTGAGCCGCGCCGTCGTCGGCATCACCGTGCCGACCGGCTACTCCTTCAACCTCGACGGCACCGCCATCTACCTCACGATGGCCACGCTGTTCGTCGCCAGCGCCACCGGCGCTCCGCTGTCGGTCGGCGAGCAGATCTCCCTGCTCGTCTTCATGATCATCGCCTCGAAGGGCGCGGCGGGCGTCACCGGGGCCGGTCTGGCCACGCTCGCCGGCGGGCTGCAGTCCCACCGGCCCGAACTGGTCGACGGCGTCGGCCTGATCGTGGGCATCGACCGGTTCATGTCCGAGGCCCGCGCGCTGACCAACTTCGCCGGCAACGCGGTGGCCACCGTGGTGATCGGCACGTGGGTGCAGGACTTCGACCGTGAGCGCGCCACGGAGGTGCTGGCCGGACGCGACCCGTTCGACGAGGCCACCTTCGTGGACGACCACGGCCCCGGCGAGGCGCACGGCCCGGGGGACGGCGACGGCCCAGGCGACGGGAACGGCCCCGCGGAGCCCCGCGGGGACGCCCCGGACGCCGTCGCCCCGGAGCGCCCGGCGCGGGCCGAGGGCGAGACCGTCGCCCGCTGATCGGCGAATCGGTGATCGGCCGCCTCGATGATCGGCGGAACCGGTGATCGCCGGGCCGCGTCGAACCCGTGATTCGGCGGGCTGCGCCGAACCCGTGGCCCGCCGGGCCGCGTGGCCCCGCCGACGGCGAGGCCGCGCGGGAATGGGGATGAACCCGTGACCTCCCGGCCGCGTACCTCGGGATGTCGTGCCCGCGGACGCCCGTCGTCACGCCGTCATGGAGGAGACCCCTGTTGGCCGGTTCCACCGATCTCAGCCCGCTGCGCGCGGAGGCGAACGGCCCGTCGTCCTTCTCGCACCAGCGCGGGACCACCGGGGCCCAGGGCGCCCCGGTGGACTTCCGCCATCCCCGCAACCCGCACTTCCCCACGCCCGAGATGTGCGAGCGGCTGGAACGCGACGCCGCCGCCGTCCTGCGCCGCCACCCGGCCGACGCCGACGCCGTCGCCGCCGAGCTCTGCGCGGTGCTCGGGCTCAAGCCGCAGACGGTCGTGATGGGCAACGGGACCAGCGAGCTGATCACCTGGATCGACCACCTGCTGGTCCAGGAGAGCCTGGCCGTGCCCATCCCGGCCCCCGGCCGGTGGACCGAGCAGCCGCTCGGCACCGGCAAGCGCGTCGACATGTTCCCCCTCCAGGAGGACCAGGGCTTCGCGCTCGACCCCGAGGCCTACACCCGCTTCGTCCGCAGGCGCGGGTCGCGGGTCGCGGTCATCTGCACCCCCAACGACCCCGACGGCGGTCACCTGTCCCGCACGCGGGTCGTCGAGCTTCTGGACGGCCTGTCCGACCTCGACCTGATCGTCGTGGACGAGTCCCTGGCCGACTTCGTCGATGCCGAGGCCGCCCCCGGCGTCGCCGGCGAGGCCGCCATCAGGCCCAACGTGATCGTGCTGCGGAGCCTGGACCGGGCGCTCGGACTGCCCGGCGCCCGCCTCGGCTACCTGGTCGCCAACCCGGCGCTCGCGGGGAAGATCCGGTCCGTGCTGCCCCGGTGGAACCTCAACTCCTGCGCCGAGTCGCTGGTGTTCCTGCTCAGGGAGCACCTGCGCGACCATCGGGAGAGCCTGCGCGCGCTCGCCGAGGACCGCCGGTCGATGTCCCAGCGGCTCGCGACGCTCCCCGGCGTGACGGTGTACCCCTCGCAGGCGGACTTCGTGATGGTGCGCCTGCCCGAGGGCAAGGACGGCCGCGCGATCAGCGAGCACCTGCTGTCGGCCCACAATGTGCTGGTCCGCGAGTGCGGCGACAAGCTCGGCTCCAGCAGCGACTTCCTGCGGCTCGCGGTGCGGCCCCGCGAGGACGTGCAGCGCCTGATCGACGGGCTGCACGCGTGCCTGTTCTCGGTGGGCAACGGCCGGGCCGCCGCCGCCATCGGCGCGGGGTCCTCCTACCAGCAGGCCTACGCCGCCCCGGCGTCCGCGGCCAAGGACCCGCTGACCTACTCGTCCTACTCCTCCGAGCCGGCCGTGACGCCGTCCGCGATCGCCCCGGCCGCCTACCTCTCCGAGACCACGGCCCCCTACCCGCGGGACACCGCGTCGACCGCGTACACCCGGGAGGCCGCTTCGACCGCGTACTCGCGGGACACCGCCTCGGCCTCGTACTCGCGGGACCCGGCCCCGGCCTCCTACACCCGGGAGTCCGCCTCGTCCTCGTACGGCCGGGAGGCCGCTTCGACCGCGTACTCGCGGGACTCCGCCTCGGCCTCGTACTCGCGGGACCCGGCCCCGGCCTCGTACACCCGGGAGTCCGCCTCGTCCTCGTACGGCCGGGAGGCCGCGTCGACCTCGTATTCCCGGGACTCCGCTTCGGACGCGTACTCGCGGGACTCCGCCCCGGCCTCGTACTCGCGGGACCCCGCTCCGATCTCGTACACCCGGGAGGCCGCCTCGTCCTCGTACACCCGCGAGGCCGCTTCGGCCTCGTACTCGCGGGACCCCGCCGCGTCGTCCTCGTCGAGGGACGCGGGATCGTCCGGGTACGCGCGGACCCCGGCCCCGGCCCCGTCCTCGTATCCGGCGGACGCCGGCTCGCCCTCGTACACATGGCCGGCCGCTCCGTCCTCCTACACGCTGGAGCCGGGCCCGTCCTCCTACTCGCGCGACCCGTCCCCGTCGTCCTACCGGCCGGAGGCGGCCTCCTCCTACCAGGCCGAGCCGGCGTCCTCCCACCAGTGGGAGGGGTCCTCCTCCTACCGGCGCGAGGCCCCGTCGGGCGCCTCCCGCCGGCCGGACGACGCCTACGCCGCGCCCGCCCAGACCGACCCCTTCGTGGTCGGCAGGGACGACCCCCGGCACGGGCGCCTGGACCCGCTGGACACCTCGGCGCGGTGGAGGTTCGACGAGAACACCGAGCCCTTCGACGCCGTGCTCGGCACCTGGACCGACGGCCCTCAGCGCGGGCGGCCGGCCAGGTAGACCTGCCTGGCCAGGGTGGTCAGCCGCGCGGCCGAGCCGCTGTAGGAGGCGCCGGCCGGCTGGAGGGTGAGCACCACGATGATCAGGCGGTCGCCCGCGCCGACCAGCCCGGTGGTGTGCAGCACCGGCCGGAGGAGGTTCACCGGCGGACGCGCGGGCGCGACCGCCGTGGCGCCGGCCGCCGTGGAAGCGGCCACCGAGGCGGCCCCGGACGCCGTGTCGGGGACGGCGTTCCCGGGCGCCGCGACGGGGGAGGCGCTGCCGGACGCGGCGGCGGGAAGGGCATCCCCGGACGCGGTGGCGGAGGCGGTGGAGCAGCGCACGGCCGGGGTGGCGCCGTAGCCGGACCAGCCCTGCTTGACGGCCCATGGCCGCGGCACGGCGCGCGGGATGCCGAAGTACTGGTCGAAGTCGTCGCTCGCGCACCGCGTGGCGTGCCGCAGATGGCCGAGGATGAGATCGCGGATCTTCGGGTCGGCCCGGTCGAGCAGGTAGCGGTAGGTCAGCACGACGTCGGAGGCGCTGAGCGCGGTGTAGCCCCAGAAGCCCGGCCGGGAGGCGGGCGGCGCTTCGGTGTCCCGCAGGCCCAGCCGGCGCACCATGCGGTCGATGATCGCCCGCCGGCCGCCGCGCCGCCAGAACTCCGAGGCCGCGTCGTCGTCGCTGGAGCGCAACATGTCCCGGAGCAGCCGCTGGTCGGCGGCGGGAATCGCCTGGCCCGGCCTGCGCGACTGCAGGTGGTCCAGCGCGATGAGGATCTTGACCACGGAGGCCGACCGGAAGCGGCCGTGGATGTTGTGGGCGAGCGTCGTCGCGCGCGTCGTGCGGTCGAAGACCATGTAGCCCGCGGTCGTGCCGGCCGGGACACGGGGGACGGGGCGCGCCTCAGGGGCGCCCGCGGACGCCCGCGCGGGCGGGGCCGGCAGGCAGGTCATGGCGAGCGCGGCGAACAGCAGCAGCGTCAGCGGTCTGAGCAAGTACGGCATCATGCGCACGATAGCGGTAATAAGACGGTGACGGCTCGACGAGGAGTGGACATGGACGTGCTGGGAATCGACATCGGCGGATCGGGCATCAAGGGCGCCCCCGTCGACACGGCGGCCGGGAGGCTGTCGCGCGAGCGCCTGCGGGTGCCGACGCCGAGCCCCTCGGCGCCGAAGGAGGTCGCCGGCGTCGTCCGGCAGATCGTGGAGCACTTCGCCTGGACCGGTCCGGTCGGGGTGACCTTCCCCGGGGTCGTGCTGGACGGGGTGACCAGGACGGCGGCCAACGTCGACCGCTCCTGGATCGGCCTTGACGCGCGCGGGCTGTTCGCCGACGCGACCGGCCTGGACGTCACCGTGCTCAACGACGCCGACGCGGCGGGCCTGGCCGAGGCCAGGTTCGGGGCCGGGCACGGCCGGGCGGGGCTGGTGGCGATGTTCACCTTCGGCACCGGCATCGGCAGCGCGCTGATCGTGGACGGGCTGCTGGTCCCCAACACCGAGTTCGGGCACCTGGAGATCGACGGCCACGAGGCCGAGCGCCGCGCCTCCGACCACGCCAGGGAGAAGCACGACCTGAGCTGGGAGCACTGGGCCGAACGGGTGCAGAGGTACCTGGAGCACATCCAGATGCTGCTGTCCCCGTCGCTGATCATCGTCGGTGGCGGCGTCAGCAAGAAGGCCGACAAGTGGCTGCCCCAGATCGAGCTGCCGGGGACGCCCATCGTGCCGGCGGCGCTGCTCAACGAGGCGGGCATCATCGGGGCGGCGCTCGCCGCCGAGACCGCCGCGCACGCGCACCGCTGACCCACCCTGCGCGCAGCCGCGGCCCCGGGGGGAGCCGCGGCCCCGCACAGCCGCGCACGCGCGTCCCCGGCCGCGCGGACCTCTTCTCGGTCCCCGCGCGGGCCGGTCCCGGCGATCGTTCTGACCGGCTCTGGGGAGATTGTTCGCGGGGCAGGGATGACCGGACGCCGACCGCGGCGCGGACCTCATCACCTTCCGTTTCCGCGTTTGTCCCCTGTCCTGGGGGCACCTTTAGTGACGTGGGCGGAAAGGAGAAATCATGGAGGTGACCATCGCATTGCGCTTGCCGCGCGATGCGGCGAGCGTGTCGGTGACCCGGCAGATCCTCGGGGCCGAGCTCGAGGTGCTCGGCGTCGAGCAGCAGATCAGGGACGACATCCTGCTGATGCTCACCGAGGCCTGCTCCAACGTCATCAAGCACGCCACGGACGGCGACGAGTACACCGTCAGCGCGCAGCTCGTGTCGGAGAAGTTCGTGATCACCGTGCTGGACACCGGAGGTGGTTTCGACCCGGACAAGATCGGGGAGCGTCCGCCGATGGCCGAGGGCGGACGAGGGCTGCAGATCATGCGCGCGCTGGCCGACGACGTGCGCTTCATCAACCGTCCCCGGCAGGGCGCGATCGTGTGCCTGGAGAAGGCGCTCAAGTACACCCACGACTCACCCGGCGAGCTGTTGCGCTCCGCCCGCTGACCCCGGCGTCCCGCCGGCAGGTGGTCGCCGCCGGCGGGGCCGGGGATTCGCGGAAGGCGCGCCGAGGGGAAGCCGAGGGGTAAGAGCGCAGGTCAGGGGGGCGGGGACGAAATCGGGGTACGGGGCGCCGGTAAACCGTTGGCGGAGAGCCGGGGAAGGTTGCTTATCCTTGCCGGTGGCGGTCGTTCGACGAGACGGCCGGGAAAGCGACCATGGGAACGTCTTCGTTGAAATCGCCTCTGACCGATCTGCGCGAGCGGCTGCCCGCGCTCATGCTGCGCGATGAGCTCCGGCTGCGCCGCCGCATCGACGGCGCGCGCCGTGTGCGCGACGGCAAGGCCCTGCGTTCCATCGCCGACCAGGTGGCCACCGAGATCGACGCGGCCGAGGCCCGGGTCGCGGCCCGCCGGGCGCTGGTGCCCGCCCTCACCTATCCCGAGAACCTGCCGGTCAGCGGGCGCAAGGACGACATCCTGGAGGCGCTCCGCGACCACCAGGTGGTGATCGTCGCGGGGGAGACCGGCTCCGGCAAGACCACCCAGATCCCCAAGATCTGCCTGGAACTCGGGCGGGGTGTCAAGGGGCAGATCGGTCACACCCAGCCGCGCCGCATCGCGGCGCGCACCGTGGCCGAGCGCATCGCCGAGGAACTCGACGTCCCGCTCGGCGACGCCGTCGGCTACAAGGTGCGCTTCACCGACCACTCCGGCGACGACACGCTGGTCAAGCTGATGACCGACGGCATCCTGCTCGCCGAGATGCAGCGCGACCGGCTCCTGTCCCGGTACGACACGCTGATCATCGACGAGGCGCACGAGCGCAGCCTCAACATCGACTTCATCCTCGGCTACCTCAAGCAGCTTCTGCCCAAGCGGCCCGACCTCAAGGTCATCATCACCTCGGCGACCATCGACCCCGAGCGCTTCTCCCGCCACTTCGGCGACGCGCCGATCGTCGAGGTCTCCGGCCGCACCTATCCCGTCGAGGTGCGCTACCGCCCGATCCGCGAGGACCAGGAGGACCAGGCGCAGGCCATCGTCGAGGCGGTGGACGAGCTGTGCCGGGAGGGGCCGGGCGACATCCTGGTCTTCCTCAGCGGCGAGCGCGAGATCAGGGACACCGCCGAGGCGCTCAAGGGCCGCCCCGAGGAGGTCCTCCCGCTGTACGCGCGGCTGTCGGCCGGCGAGCAGCACCGGGTCTTCCAGGCCCACCGGGGCCGGCGCGTCGTCCTGGCGACCAACGTGGCCGAGACCTCGCTCACTGTGCCGGGCATCAAGTACGTGGTCGACCCGGGCTTCGCCCGCGTCTCGCGCTACAGTCACCGGCTGAAGGTCCAGCGGCTGCCGATCGAGCCGATCTCGCAGGCGTCGGCCAACCAGCGCAAGGGCCGTTGCGGCCGCACCTCCGACGGCGTGTGCATCCGGCTCTACGACGAGGAGGACTTCCTCGGCCGGCCGGAGTTCACCGACCCCGAGATCCTGCGCACCAACCTCGCCTCGGTCATCCTGCAGATGACCTCGCTCGGCCTCGGCGACATCGCGGCGTTCCCGTTCGTCGAGCCGCCCGACCAGCGGCAGGTGAAGGACGGCGTCAACCTGCTGCAGGAGCTGGGCGCCTTCGACGAGCACCGCAAGCTCACGGCGATCGGCGGCAAGCTCGCCCAGCTTCCCATCGACCCGAGGCTCGCGCGCATGGTGCTGGCGGCGGACGGCAACGGCTGCGCCACCGAGGTCATGGTCATCGCCGCGGCGCTGTCCATCCAGGACCCGCGCGAGCGCCCGGCCGACAAGCAGGCCCAGGCCGACCAGAAGCACGCCAGGTTCGCCGACAAGGAGTCGGACTTCCTGAGCTATCTCACCCTCTGGGACCACCTGCGCGAGCAGCAGCGCGAGCTGTCATCCAGCCAGTTCCGGCGCATGTGCAAGGCCGACTACCTCAACTATCTGCGCGTACGCGAGTGGCAGGACATCTACAGCCAGCTCAAGCAGGTCGCCAAGGGGCTCGGCGTCACGCTGAACACCACGCGCCCCGACCCCTACCAGATCCACGTGTCGCTGCTGGCCGGCATGCTGTCCCACATCGGCGTGCTGGACGTCGAGAAGTCCGACAAGAACGAGGCGGGGCCGCGGCGGCGCCCGGTGCGCGAGTACATCGGCGCCCGCAACGCCCGGTTCGCGATCTTCCCGGGGTCGGCGCTGTTCCGCAAGCAGCCCCGGTGGGTGATGGCGGGCGAGCTGGTGGAGACCTCCCGGCTGTGGGCGCGGGTGGTCGCCAAGATCGAGCCCGAGTGGGTCGAGCCGCTGGCGCAGCACCTGGTCAAGCGCACCTACAGCGAGCCGCACTGGGAGAAGAACCAGGGCGCGGTCATGGCCTACGAGAAGGTCACGCTGTACGGCGTGCCGATCGTGGTCGACCGGAAGATCAACTATGGCCGGGTGGACCCCGAGCTGTCGCGCGAGTTGTTCATCCGCCACGCCCTGGTCGAGGGCGACTGGGAGACCCACCACCGCTTCCTGAAGGAGAACCGCCGGCTGCTGTCGGAGGTCGAGGAGCTGGAGAACCGCGCCCGCCGCCGCGACATCATGGTGGACGACGAGACGCTGTTCGACTTCTACGACAAGCGGGTGCCCGAGACGGTCGTGTCGGCCGCCCACTTCGACAGCTGGTGGAAGCGGAAGAAGCAGGACGAGCCCGACCTGCTGACCTTCTCAGCAGAGATGCTGATCAACCAGGGCGCGGACGCCGGCGACCTCCAGCAGGCCTATCCCGACGCCTGGCGGCAGGGCGGCCAGCGCATGCGGCTCACCTACCAGTTCGAGCCCGGCGCCGACGCCGACGGCGTCACCGTCCACGTCCCGCTCCAGGTGCTCAACCAGGTCGAGGACGACGGGTTCGACTGGCAGATCCCGGGCCTTCGCGAGGAGCTCGTCACCGAGCTGATCCGATCGCTGCCCAAGGTCGTCCGGCGCAACTTCGTGCCCGCCCCCAACTACGCCAAGGCCGTGCTCGAGCGGGTGACGCCGGGCGGCGAGCCGCTGGCGGAGGCCGTGGCCCGCGAGCTGTTCGCCCTCACCGGGGTGCGGGTGCAGCCGGACGCCTTCGACCCGAGCCGGCTGCCCGACCACCTGCGGGTCACCTACCGGGTCGTGGACGAGCGCAAGCGCACGGTCGCCGAGGACAAGGACCTTCCGGCGCTGAAGCGGCGGCTGGCGCCCAAGCTGCGCGCCACGCTGTCACGCGCGGGCGAGAGCCTCGAACGCACGGGCCTGCGCTCCTGGACCTTCGGCGAGCTGCCCAAGCTGTTCGAGCAAGGGCGCATCAAGGCCTACCCGGCGCTGGTCGACGAGGGGAGCAGCGTCGCGGTCCGCGTCTTCGAGACCGAGGAAGAGCAGCGCGCGGCGATGTGGGCGGGCATGCGGCGGCTGGTCCTGCTGAACGTCACCTCGCCGGCCAAGGCCATCCTGCGCGGGCTCACCACCCAGCAGAAGCTCGCGCTGAGCCACAGCCCGCACCGCGACGCCGCCGAGCTGTTCGAGGACTGCGTCACCTGCGCGGCCGACAAGCTCATCGCCGAGGCCGGCGGCCCGGCGTGGGACGCGGCCGCCTTCACGCGCGTGCACGACCACGTGCGGGCCGAGCTTCACGACACGACGGCCGAGGCGGTGGCGAGGGTCGAGCGCATCCTGGCCGTCTGGCAGAAGGCCCGCGCGACGCTCTCGCCCATGAAGGACCCGCAGGACATCCTGGAGGAGATCGAGGAGCACCTGTCGTCGCTGGTCTTCCCCGGCTTCGTCACCGCCACCGGCTACACGCGCCTGCCCGACCTGCAGCGGTACCTGCGGGCGGTCGAGCGGCGGCTGGAGAAGCTGCCCGACGACCCCTACCGCGACCGCGAGCGCATGCTGAGGCTCGACGAGATCCGCATGGCCTACGAGGAGACCGTCGACCGCCTGCCCCCGGCGCGGCGCTCGGAGCGGGCGGTGACCGACATCCGCTGGATGCTGGAGGAGCTGAGGGTCAGCTACTTCGCCCAGACCCTCGGCACTCCTTACCCCGTCTCCGACAAGCGCATCCAGAAGGCGATGGCCCAGCTCATCGCCTGACCGCGATCCAGGGTGACGGGGCGCCGAAACGTTTCGAGAATTTCATCGGCGTTTCATGAGGTCATGTCCTCCTTAAGCGGTTAAGCCGCTTGAAATGTTTCTTCATCTCATTGACATGTTTCGAGGCGGTCCGCAGAATGGCGCGCAGGCCGGCCGCCGTACGCACATGCCATGTCGACGATCAGCGTTCCAGTGGAGGAACAGACATGATCGACAGTGCCGCCCCCCTCGGCGGAACTCGCGGGCGCCTGTCCGGTGTCCGCAAACTGCTCATCGCCGTCGCCGCCTGCGTCCTGGGCGCGAGCTTCGCCGTGGGCCTGTCGTCCTCGGCCAGCGCCGCCGACTGCAGCGCTGGCTATGTCGGCCTCACCTACGGACCCAACCCCAACAACACCAACAATCTGCTGAACACCCTGAAGTCCAACGGCCTGCGCGCCACGTTCTTCAACATCGGGCAGAACGCCCAGAACAACCAGGGACTGGTCCGGGCCCAGCGGGACGCCGGAATGTGGATCGGCAACCACAGCTACACCCACCCGCACCTGACCCAGATGAGCAGCTCGCAGATCCAGTCGGAGCTGCAGCGGACCCAGCAGGCCATCCAGCAGGCCACCGGCACCGCGCCCCGGCTGTTCCGCCCGCCCTACGGAGAGACCAACGGCACCCTGAAGTCGGTGGAGCAGCAGCTCGGCCTCACCGAGATCATCTGGGACGTCGACTCGCAGGACTGGAACGGCGCCAGCACCGCGCAGATCGTCCAGGCCGCCGGCCGGTTGCAGAACGGCCAGATCATCCTCATGCACGACCAGTACGCCACGACGGTCCAGGCGATCTCGCAGATCGCCGCGAACCTGCGCAGCCGCAACCTGTGCGCCGGCATGATCTCCCCCTCCACCGGCCGGGCCGTCGCGCCCGACGGAGGCGGCACCCCCTCCAGCCCTCCGCCCTCCAGCCCTCCGCCCAGCGGCGGCGGCAGCTGCACCGCCACCCTCTCGGCGGGCCAGTCGTGGAGCGACCGCTACAACCTCAACGTCGCGGTCTCCGGCTCCAGCAACTGGACCGTCACGCTGAACATCCCCTCGCCCGCCAAGGTCATCGCCACCTGGAACACCAGCGCGAGCTTCCCCAGCGCCCAGGTGATGACCGCTAGGCCCAACGGCAGCGGCAACAACTTCGGCCTCACCATCCAGCACAACGGCAACTGGAACTGGCCCTCGGTCTCCTGTCAGGCCGGGTGAACGTCGCCCGGCGGCCC